>JAOPWG010000315.1 GCA_025965775.1 Modestobacter sp.
AACGCCCGGTGCTCGCGGTCCTGTCCTCCCTCGGTCCTCGGGAGCGGCCCGAGGCTCCGGTCCTGTGCCGGGGGCAGGGAGACGGGGAGACAGAAGGAGGGGTCGGGGGCGAGGCGGACGCCGCGGACGTGGGCGAGGGGCCGGTCGTTCCGGAATGCGGGGGGAGGGCCCACCCCGACCGCCACCGCAGCCCCCGCCCGGTGCAGCGGGCGCCGCGTCCGTCGCCGGCGGGCGCGGGAGGGGAGCGGCTCCTCGGGCCCGGCAGTGAGCACCCGCAGGGCGGCCACCGAGGGAGCGGTCAGCCGCGCCCTCCCGGACCGGAGGTCGGTGAGCACGACCCGGGCGAGCGTCGCCCGCAGCTCCGCGTCGTGGTCGTGCATCGGATCTCCTCCCTCGGGGACGTGCCGGCCACGGCTCGGGCCCACGGCGTGCCGGTCGTGGATCAGTCGGCCAGGACGGCCTGGATCTCGAGCTCGACCAGCAGTTGCGCGCCGACGAGGGAGAGCCCCAGCTCGACCGCCGGGTTCCAGTTCATCCGGAAGTCCTCGCGGTTGAGCCGCGCGGTCGCCGTGAAACCCGCTCGGACGCCGCCCCAGGGGTCGGGCCGCGTCCCGCCGTAGCGCACCTCGAGGGGGACGTCGCGGCTCGTGCCGGCGAGGTCGAGCCGGCCGTGCACGGTCCAGCGACCGGGTCCGGCCGGCTCGACGGCGGTGCTGCGGTACCGGATCTCGGGGCAGCGGTCGACGTCGAGGAAGTCGGCGGACCGCAGGTGGTCGTCGCGCTGGCCGTTCCCGGTGTCGATGCTGGCGGCCTCGATCCGGGCCTCGCACCCGGAGCGCTCCAGGGGATCGGCGACCAGGAGCTCTCCGGAGAAGCGGGCGAAGCGTCCGTGGATCTTGGACAGGCCGAGGTGCTGGCCGGTGACGGCGATCGTCGAGTGCTCCGGGTCGATGGTCCACCGGCCCGGTGGGGGAGCGCTCGAGTCGCCCGGGCGGGCCAGGGTGATGACCCCGAGGTCCAGTCCGTCCGGCGGGATCGTCACCGACCGCGCGACGGGCACGGAGCCGGGCGCGGCGACGATCACCGTCGCCGGCCCGGCGTCGGCGACGTGGACGTCGAAGTGGCCCTCGGCGTCCGCGGCGGCCCGGCCGAGCTGAGCGCCGGTCGGCCCGACGAGCGTGACCGTCGCCGGCTCCACGGGCCAGCCGTCCCGTCCGTGCACCGCCCCGGCGACCAGGGGCGACCGCTCCTGGTGGCTGGTTCCGCCCCGCGGGTCGTCCCCGGCGAGCAGGCCGTCGTTCACCGGGAGCCGCCCAGGACGAGGTCGTGCTCGACGTCGGCTCCGGCCGACAGCCGCAGCCCGGCCGCCACCGGCGCGAAGCCACTGGCGATGAGGCTGTAGTCGCCCTCCAGGAGGTCCTCGAAGACGTACTCACCCTTCTCGCCGGTGGCGGCGGTGGCCAGCACGTTCCCGGCCTCGTCGAGCAGGGTGACCGTGGCCTCGGGCAGCGGGCGGTGGTCGCTGTGCGCGTGTACGACGCCGCTCACGCGGGCGCCACCCACGAGCACGACGTCCTGCTCCAGGGTGGCGCCGTCCCCGAGCTGGACGGTGCGGGCCACCGGCTGGTGGCCGGGCGCCTGGCCGGCGAGGGTGTAGGTGCCGGCGAGCAGGTCGGCGAGCTCGAACCAGCCGTCCTCCCCGGTGACGGCGCTGTCCACGACGTCGCCCTGGACGTCGGTGAGGGTGATCAGCGCGCCGGCCAGGGACTGGTCCTCCACGCCGCGGACGTGCCCCCGCAGCCGGGCGCTGCCGGCGAGGACGACGTCGCGGCGCACGGGTGAGTCGGCGAGGGCCACCATCGCGGCGTTGGGCGCCAGGTTCGGCGCCGAGGCGATGAGCAGGTACGTCCCGCCCACCGGAGGGTGCAGGCGGTAGTCGCCGTCGGCACCGGAGCGGGTCCGGTCGACCTGCCGTCCGCTGACGTCGGCGAGGGTGACCGAGGCGCCGGCCAGCGGCCGGCCGTCCCCGCGCAGCACCCGGCCCAGCACGATCGGGCCGTTCCCGCCGGCCGGCGCGGGGGCGGCGTGTCCTGCGCCGGGAACGGGAACCGGGCGACCGACGGGGGAGGCCGCGGGTTCCCGGAGGACGACGGCGTCGTCGACGGCCCGTTCCGTCACGAGGTGTTCGGGCGTGGGCTCCTCGGCGGTGAGTGCGTTGCTGCTGCGCAGCGGGACCTCCTTGATGAACAGGACGGCGAGCACCGCGACCGCCGAGATCGCCGCGGCGAAGACGAACACGTCCCCGATGACGTCGCCGTAGACGCCACGGACCAGGTCCCGGACCGGCGCCGGCAGCATCGCGAGGTCCAGGGACTCCGATCCGCCGCCCTGCGGCGCGGGCGCGCCCATGGCCCGCAGCCCGTCGGCCACCCGGGTGCTCACCCGGCTGGCCGCGATCGACCCGAGCACCGAGACGCCGGCCGCACCACCCATCGAACGGAAGAACGTGACCACCGAGGAGGCGGCGCCGATGCTGCGCACGTCCACGGTGTTCTGCACCGCCAGCACGAGGTTCTGCATCGACATGCCGACGCCGAGCCCGAGCAGCGCCATGTAACAGGCCATGAGCCCGTAGCTCGTGCGGTGGTCGATCGTCCCGAGCAGCCCCATCCCGGCGGCCAGCAGCACGGTGCCGAGCACCAGGAACCGCTTCCACTTGCCGGTCCGGGTGATGAGCTGGCCGGACACGGTGGAGGAGAGCAGCAGCGCACCGATCATCGGGATGGTGGCCAGGCCCGCCTTGGTCGGGGACCAGCCCCGGGCGATCTGGAAGTACTGCCCGAAGAAGACCGACGCACCGAACATCCCGACGCCGACCGCGATCGAGGCGATGATCGCCAGGGCGGTGGTGCGGTCGCGCACGATGGGCAGCGGGATGATCGGCTCCCGCACC
>JAOPWG010000369.1 GCA_025965775.1 Modestobacter sp.
CAGCAGCCCCAGACCTTCGAGATCAAGCAGGTGTCCCAGTGACCAGCGCCCTGACCGTGACCGACGCCGACGGGCGTCCCATCCAGACGGTCGGCCGCCGCAAGGAGGCCATCGTCCGCGTCCGCCTGCTCCCGGGCACCGGCCAGTTCAAGCTCAACGGCCGCACCATCGAGGAGTACTTCCCGAACAAGGTGCACCAGCAGCTCATCCGTGAGCCGTTCGTGATCCTGGAGAAGGGCGAGCAGTACGACGTCGTAGGGCTGCTGCACGGCGGCGGTGTCTCCGGCCAGGCCGGCGCGCTGCGGCTGGCGATCGCCCGGGCCCTCATCGAGGTCGAGCCCGACGACCGTCCGGCCCTGAAGAAGGCCGGCTTCCTCACCCGCGACCCCCGCGCCACGGAGCGCAAGAAGTACGGCCTGAAGAAGGCCCGCAAGGCGCCTCAGTACTCCAAGCGCTGACGCGTCCGGCGCGAGCGAGTCGTACGTGGGACGCCTCTTCGGCACCGACGGCGTCCGTGGTCGGGCGAACGCCGACCTGACGCCGGAACTGGCGCTCTCGGTGGCCCGCGCCGCCGCCAGCGTGCTCGCCGACCGCGACGGGACCTCGCGTCCCGTCGCGGTCGTCGGCCGTGACCCGCGCGCCAGCGGGGAGATGTTGGAGGCCGCGGTGGTCGCCGGCCTGGCCAGCGCGGGCGCGGAGGTGCTGCGGGCGGGCGTGCTGCCCACCCCGGCCGTCGCGTTCCTGACCGGGCAGACCGGCGCCGACCTCGGCGTGATGATCTCGGCCAGCCACAACCCGATGCCCGACAACGGCATCAAGCTGTTCAGTCGCGGCGGGCACAAGCTGCCCGACGCGGTGGAGGCGGCCATCGAGCGGCAGGTCACCGGCCGCGACGGCCTCGGCGAGCCCCGCCCGACCGGCGGCGGCGTGGGCCGGGTCCGGGACCTGCCAGGCGCGGTCGGGGACTACACCGACCACGTGCTGTCCGCCCTCCGCCAGCCGCTGGAGGGCCTGCGGGTGGTCGTCGACTGTGCCCACGGCTCGGCCTCCCGCTGTGCACCGGAGGTCTATCGCCGGGCCGGCGCCCAGGTGCACGTCATCGGTGGCGAGCCCGACGGCTGGAACATCAACGACGGGATCGGTTCCACCCACCTGGGTCCGCTGATCGCCGCCGTGGCCCGGCACGGGGCCGACATCGGCATCGCCCACGACGGCGACGCCGACCGGTGCCTGGCCGTCACCGCGGCCGGGGACGTCGTCGACGGCGACGCCATCCTGGCCATCTGTGCCCTGGCCCTGCACGAGAGCGGCAACCTGACCGACGACACCGTCGTGGCGACCGTGATGAGCAACCTGGGCTTCCACCACACCATGCGGTCGGCCGGCATCAAGGTGCACACCACGGCCGTCGGTGACCGCTACGTACTCGAGGCGCTGCGCTCCCGCGGGCTGTCGCTGGGCGGGGAGCAGAGCGGCCACCTGGTCTTCCTGGACTGGGCCACCACCGGCGACGGCCTGCTCACCGGGCTGGCCCTGCTGTCCCGGATGAGCGCCACCGGTGCCTCGCTGGCCGAGCTCGCCTCCGTCGTCCACCGGCTGCCGCAGACCCTGGTCAACGTGCCGGTCACCGACCGCCTGGCGGTCGTGGAGAGCGACGAGGTGGCCCGCGCGGTCAACGCCGTCGAGGACGAGCTGGGGGACTCCGGGCGGGTGCTGTTGCGCCCCTCGGGCACCGAGCAGCTGGTCCGGGTCATGGTGGAGGCGCCCACCCAGGAACAGGCCGACAGCGCCGCATCGCGGCTGGCCGAGGTCGTCGCCGCCACCGGCTGAGCCTGCCGGCCCCCGGCACGGCCCGTGCCCGGCCACCCCTGGACGGCCACGACGTGCCGCCCCCGCCCGGTGCTGGTGACCTCCGGGGCGGCCGCCGTCCGCACCCCGGCCTGGCGCTGGAGCGTCCCTCGACGGGCACGTGCTGGCCGACACCTCCCGCCCCGGGCTGGTCTTCGAGACCCTGCTGCCGGTGCGCTACTACTACGTCCCCTCCGACGACGTGACCGCCGACCTGCGGCCGAGCGGGCCCCGACGTGGTGCCCGTACGAGGGCCAGGCGTCCTGCTGGTCGGTGGCGGTCGGCGACCGCGTCGTCCCCGACCTGGTCCGGAGCTACCGGCAGCCCCTCGTCCTGACGCCTGGGTGAGCGCCGCCGGCTGAGCCCGCCGTCACCTGGCGAGGTGACGGTTCGCGGCCTGGGCGCCGGTATGGTCGGGCGAATGTGCGGAATCGTGGGGTACGTCGGCCCGCAGGACTCGGTCGACGTCGTCCTGGAGGGTCTGCGCCGGCTGGAGTACCGCGGTTACGACTCGGCAGGCGTGGCCGTGCTGGCCGACGGCCGGCTGACGACGGCGAAGAAGGCCGGCAAGCTCGCCAACCTCGAGAAGGTGCTGGCCACCGAGGCCCTGCCCGCGGCGACGATCGGCATCGGGCACACCCGCTGGGCCACGCACGGGGGTCCTACCGACCGCAACGCCCACCCGCACGTCTCCGCCGACGGCGCCGTCGCGGTCATCCACAACGGCATCATCGAGAACTTCGCCACGCTGCGCGCCGAGGTCGAGGCCGCCGGCATCGAGTTCACCTCCGACACCGACACCGAGGTCGTGGCCCACCTGCTGGCCGCCGCCTACGCCGAGGCGCCGGCCGGCGCGGACCGGCTGGCCGAGGCGATGCGGGCGGTCAGCCGCCGGCTCGAGGGGGCGTTCACGCTGGTGGCCACCCACGCCGCCGAGCCCGACCGGCTGGTCGCCTCCCGCCGCAACAGCCCGCTGGTGGTCGGGGTGGGGGACGGCGAGTACTTCTTCGGCTCCGACGTCGCCGCGTTCATCGCGCACACCCGCCAGGCCCTCGATGTCGGCCAGGACGAGGTGGTGCTGCTGGACCGGGACCGCGGCGTCATCGTCACCGACTTCGCCGGCGCACCGGTCGAGCCGGTGGCCCGCACCGTCGACTGGGACGCCGCGGCCGCCGAGAAGGGCGGCTACGACTGGTTCATGCTCAAGGAGATCGCCGAGCAGCCGAAGGCCGTCGCCGACACCCTGCTGGGCCGGCTGGG
>JAOPWG010000403.1 GCA_025965775.1 Modestobacter sp.
GAACGCCACGTCGACCGTCAGCGCGTCGGGGAGCCGGCCGGACAGCGCCGCCAGCGTCCGGGCCTTCACCCACATGCCGTTCGCGATCGCCCGCTTGAAGCCGAACGCCGTCGCCGTCAGCCCGGACAGGTGGATCGGGTTCACGTCGCCGGAGACCTGGGCATAGCGACGGCCGGCGTCGTCGGGCACCCGCCACTGCGCGGCCATCCGGTCGAGCGCCCCGACCGACACCTCGACGTCCGCAGCCGGCGCCCCCTCGGGCGCATGCGCGCCGCGGGCCAGGTACGTCGACCGCCCCCGCCAGACCACGGCACCGCCGGCGGAGACCGCGGCACACAGGTCGACGGTCGCCCCGCTGCGGTGGGCAGCGAACCGCTCGGCCCAGACCTCCACGTCCAGCGGCTCCCCCACCCCGATCGGCCGCTCGACCCCGATGCGGTTGCGCACGTGCACCAGCCCGGGCAGGGCCAGCGGGAACAACCGGTCGGTCATCAGCGCGACCTGCAGCGGGAACGCCAGCACGTGCGGGAAGGTGACCGGCAGCGTGTCGGCGAGCGGGAACCCGCAGACCCGGGCGTACCCGGCCAGCTGGGCCGGGTCGACCGCGACGCCGGTGCGCGCCAGCCGCGTGTCGGGCAGGGCGCCACCCCGGCCGCGCGCGGTCAGGGCGGCCCGGGCGAAGAGCGCCGGCATGGACGGCGCCTCGGTGAGCACGGTCGGTGCAGCCATCACGCCCCCAGCATCGACTGGCCGCAGACCCGCACGACCTGGCCGTTGACCCCGCCGCTGCCCGGCTGCGCGAGCCAGGCGATCGTCTCGGCGACGTCGACGGGCAGGCCGCCCTGCTGCAGCGAGTTGATCCGCGAACCGACCTCACGCGTGCCGAGCGGCATCTTCGCGGTCATCTCGGTGACGATGAAGCCCGGTGCCACTGCGTTGATCGTCGCCCTCCGCTCGGCGAAGGCCGGCGCCCAGGCTCGCACCATGCCGATGACCCCGGCCTTGCTGGCCGCGTAGTTGGTCTGCCCACGGTTGCCGGCGATGCCGGACTGCGAGCTGACGCAGACCACCCGGGCGTTCGGCTCGAGCACCCCCTCGGCGTCCAGCAGCGCCTGCGTGAGGTCCAGCTGCGCCTGCAGGTTCACCGCCATGACCGAGTTCCAGCGCGCGGCGTCCATGTTGACCAGCAGCTTGTCCCGGGTGATGCCGGCGTTGTGGACGACGACGTCCACCCCGCCGTGCCGCTCCCGCAGGTGCTCGATCAGGCGGGCGGGCGCATCGGTGGCGGTGATGTCCAGCTGCAGCGCCGTCCCGCCGATGTCGTTGGCCACCTCGGCCAGCGCCTGCCCGGACGCCGGGATGTCGACGGCGACCACGTGCGCGCCGTCGCGGGCCAGCACCCGGGCGATCGCCGCCCCGATACCGCGGGCCGCGCCGGTGACGACCGCGACCTTGCCGGCCAGGGGTGCCTCGACGTCCTCACCGGCCGGGAGATCGGCCGCGGACACGCCCACCACCTGACCGTCGACGTAGGCCGACCGCCCGGAGAGGAAGAAGCGCACCGGGCTGGCCAGTGAGCCCTCCGCACCGGCCGGCACGTGGACGAGGTTGGCCGTCGACCCGCCCCGCAACTCCTTCGCGATGGAGCGGACCAGTCCGTCCAGCGCCTGCCGGGCCGCGGCCTGCGCCGGGGACGTCGCCTCCCCCGGCGGATCGGCCAGCACCAGCACCCGGCCGCTCGGGCGCAGGCGTTTCACGGCCGGGGCCAGGAAGTCGTGCGCGCTGGCCAGGTCGGCGGGCGAGGTCAGTCCGGTCGCGTCCAGCAGGACGGCGGCCGGCTTCTCGCCGTCGGTCGCACCGTCCGCGGTCACCGGCGACTGCACGGTCACCCCGGCGCCGCGCAGCAGGGCGGTCAGCTCGTCGCGCAGCCGCCCCTTCCCCGCCGAGCCGATGACCGCCGGGCCGGGGAGCAGTGGCTGCCCGGGCTCGTAGCGGCGCAGCACGGCCGGGCGGGGCAGGCCGAGCTGCTTGGTGATCGTCGTCCCGACGCCGGAGTTGGCGAAGTCGCGGTACCAGTCACTCACGTGGGTTCGTCCTTCCAGAGCGGGCTTTCGGTCCGAAAGCCCGGAAGTGGGGGCCGCAGCGGGCGGTGGGAGCGGGCTTTCGGTACCGAAAGCCCGGGGTCTCAGCTCTCGAGGACGGCGACGACGCCCTGGCCGCCGGCCGCGCAGATGGAGATCAGGCCGCGCTTGCCCGGGCCTGCCTCGTGCAGCATCTTGGCCAGGCTGGCCACGATCCGGCCGCCGGTCGCGGCGAACGGGTGGCCGGCGGCCAGCGACGAGCCGTTGACGTTGAGCTTGGCGCGGTCGATCGAGCCCAGCGCTGCATCCAGGCCCAGTCGCTCCTTGCAGAACGCCGGGTCCTCCCAGGCCTTGAGGGTGGACAGCACGGTGGAGGCGAACGCCTCGTGGACCTCGTAGAAGTCGAAGTCCTGCAGCGACAGGCCGTTGCGGGCCAGCATCACCGGCATCGCGTAGGCCGGCGCCATCAGCAGGCCCTCGCCGCCGTGCACGTAGTCCACGGCGGCGGTCTGCGCGTCGACCAGGTGGGCCAGTACCGGCAGGCCGTGCTCCGCGGCCCACTCGTCGGAGCCCAGCAGCACCGTGGAGGCGCCGTCGGTCAGCGGGGTGGAGTTCGCCGCCGTCATGGTGGCGCCCTCGCCCTTCCCGAACACCGGCTTGAGCGTCGCGAGCTTCTCCACCGTGGAGTCCGGGCGCAGGTTCTGGTCGCGGGAGAGCCCGAGGAACGGGGTCACCAGGTCGTCGAAGAAGCCGCGGTCGTAGGCGGCGGCGAGGTTCCGGTGCGACCGCACCGTGAGCTCGTCCTGCTCCTCGCGACCGATCTCCCACTCCTTGGCCGTGATCGCCGCGTGGTCGCCCATGGCCAGGCCGGTGCGCGGCTCCGCGTTGCGCGGGATCTCCGGCGCCAGCTGGTTCGGCCGGATGCCGGACAGCGCCTTGAGCCGCTGCTGCAGCGTCGTGGCGTTGTTGAGGCTGATCAGCACCCGTCGCAGGTCCTCGTTCACCGCGAGCGGGGCGTCGGAGGTGGTGTCCACGCCGCCGGCGATGCCGGACTCGATCTGCCCGAGAGCGATCTTGTTGGCGACCAGGATGGCCGCCTCCAGGCCGGTGCCGCACGCCTGCTGCACGTCGTAGGCCGGCGTCGCCGCCGACAGCCGCGAGCCCAGCACGCTCTCGCGGGTCAGGTTGAAGTCGCGCGAGTGCTTGAGGACGGCGCCGGCCACGACCTCGCCCACCCGCTGGCCCTGCAGGCCGAAGCGGGCCACGAGACCGTCGAGCGTCGCGGTGAGCATGTCCTGGTTCGACGCCCGGGCGTAGGCGGAGTTGCTGCGGGCGAAGGGGATGCGGTTGCCGCCGACGATCGCGGCCTTCCGGGTCTGCGCTGCCATCGGGACCTCCAGAGACGGGAGTGGCTGTGTTGCTCGGTACCGACAGTATCAGGTACCGTCCGTAACATGAAAGCCGAGACGGTGGACCGTGGTCCGGCGGTCCGACGCACCCGGGACCGGCGTGACTCCCGGTGGGACGAGCACCGCCGCGCCCGCCGCGAGCAGCTGGTCGAGGCGACCATCGCCGCGGTCAGCAAGCACGGCGCGGGCGTCGGCATGGAGGAGATCGCCGCGCAGGCGGGCACCAGCAAGACCGTCGTCTACCGGCACTTCGCCGACCGGAGCGAGCTGTACGTCGCCGTCTGCAGTCGGGTCTCCGAGCAGCTGACCCGCAAGCTGCGGGTGGCCATGTCCAGCAGCCGGCACCCGCGGGAGATGGTCGCCGCGGCGATCGACACCTATCTGGCCTTCCTCGAGTCCGACCCCGAGGTCTACCGGTTCGTCGTCCACCAGCAGCTGCTCGACCGCCCGGCGGGCTCCTCCGGCCAGCTCCCCGACCCGATCAGCAACCTCTCCGACCTGGTCGGCGAGCAGGCCGCGGCACTGGTCGCCGGAGCGCTGGAGAGCGCCGGCCGGCCGGCCTCGGCCGCCGCCCCCTGGGGCCACGGCCTGATCGGCCTGGTCCGCTCGGCCGCCGACTGGTGGCTGCGCGCCGACCGCCCCATGTCCCGGGCCGACCTCGCCGCCCACCTCACCGATCTCGCCTGGGCCGGCCTGGCCGGCGTCGTCCCCACCGCACCGACTCCTGAGGAGGAGACATGACCGAGCGTGCGAGGTCCTGCAAAGACAGAGCACCGTTGGGCACGAGCCCGACGAGCGACAGCGAGGAGGACTCGTGACCAGCACCCCGCTGCGCCCCGCCGACCCCAAGCGCATCCAGGAGGTGCTCGACGGACGCTGGGCGCACGTGCGCCGGGACGCCCGCGAGCAGCTCGGCGACCCGGAGTTCGCGCCGGTCTACGGCGAGAGCGTCGAGGAGGCCCGGGCCCGGGTCACCCGGCTGGCCGCCACGCTGGCCGGCACCGGCCGGGTGGCCCTGGGCTTCCCGAAGGAGTACGGCGGCGAGGGGGACGCCGGCGGTTCGGTCACCTCCATCGAGATGCTCGCCTTCGGCGATCTGTCGCTGATGGTCAAGGCCGGCGTCCAGTGGGGGCTGTTCGGCGGCGCCGTCCAGGCGCTGGGCACCACACGGCAGCACGACGCCTACCTGCGCGACATCATGAGCTTCGACCTGCCCGGCTGCTTCGCGATGACCGAGACCGGCCACGGCTCCGACGTCCAGCAGTTGCGGACGACCTGCACCTACGACCCGACGACGCAGACCTTCGACCTGCACACCCCGCACGAGGCCGCCCGCAAGGACTACATCGGCAACGCGGCCAAGGACGGCCGGATGGCGGTGGTCTTCGCCCAGCTGATCACCGGCGGGAAGGGACACGGCGTGCACGCCTGGCTCGTGCCGATCCGCGACGAGGCAGGCGACCCGATGCCCGGGGTCACCATCGGCGACGACGGCCCCAAGGCCGGGCTCAACGGCGTGGACAACGGCCGGCTGACCTTCGACCACGTGACCGTGCCGCGCGACATGCTCCTGGACCGCTACGGCCAGGTCGCCGAGGACGGCACCTACACGTCCTCGATCGAGAACGAGACCCGGCGGTTCTTCACCATGCTCGGCACGCTGGTCCGGGGGCGGGTCAGCGTCGGCGGGTCGGCCGGCTCGGCGACCAAGCTGGCGCTGGAGATCGCCGTCCGGTACGGCGACACCCG
>JAOPWG010000406.1 GCA_025965775.1 Modestobacter sp.
TGTCGCTGGTCAGGTCCGGCAGGTAGCGCCGGCGACCCAGCGTCGTCTCGGTGTAGCCGGTCTGCCGGGCGTCGTCGACCACGCCGTCGAGGTAGTCGCGGATCCCACCGAAACGCTCGAAGTAGGCGTGCATCTGCCCACGCGCCTCCTCCGGGGTGATCCGCAACTGCTGGGCCAGCCCGTAGGCGCTCAGCCCGTAGGCCAGCCCGTAGCTCATCGCCTTGATCCGCCGGCGCATCTCCGGATCGACGTCGGAGATCGGGATGTTGAACGCCCGCGAGGCGACGAAGGAGTGCAGGTCCTCCCCGGACGTGAAGGCCTCGATGAGGCCGGCGTCCTCCGACAGGTGCGCCATGATCCGCATCTCGATCTGGCTGTAGTCGGCCGTCATCAGCGACTCGTACCCCGCCCCGACGACGAAGGCCTGCCGGATGCGGCGGCCCTCCGCGCTGCGGATCGGGATGTTCTGCAGATTCGGGTCGGTCGAGGACAACCGGCCGGTGGCCGCGATCGTCTGCTGGAACGTGGTGTGGATGCGGCCGGAGTCGTCGACCATCGGGACCAGCCCGTCGATGACGGTGCGCAGCCGGGTGACGTCGCGGTGCCGCAGCAGGTGCTCGAGGAACGGGTGCCCGGTGGAGGCCAGCAGCCAGGTCAGCGCGTCGGCGTCGGTGGTGTACCCGGTCTTGTTCTTCTTCGTCTTGGGCAGGCCCAGCTCGTCGAACAGCACGGCTTGCAGCTGCTTGGGCGAGCCGAGGTTGATCTCCTTGCCGATGACCGCATAGGCCTCCTGCGCGGCGTCGGCGACCCCGGCGGCGAACTCCTTCTGCAGCTCGTGCAGGAAGTCCAGGTCAGCGGCGATCCCCCGCCGCTCCATGGCCGCCAGCACGTGGGTCAGCGGCAGCTCGATGTCGCCGAGCAGCTGGTCCCCGCCGCGCTGCCCGAGCACCTGCTCCAGTGCGTCGGACAGGTCGTTGACCGCCACGGCCTTGAGGACGTCGGCGTGCCGGGCCTCGGCGGCGACGTCGTCCTCGCTGGGGCCCAGCCCGTCGAGCGTGAGCTGCGCCTCGGGCGCCGCGTCGTCCTTCAGCTCGCGCTTGAGGTAGCGCACCGCCAGGTCGCCCAGGTCGAAGGACCGCTGCCCCGGCATCGCCAGGTAGGCGGCCAGCGCGGTGTCGCTGACCACCCCGGCCAGTTCCCAGCCGCGTGCCCAGAGGGCCAGCAGCGGCCCCTTCACGTCATGCACGACCTTGGCGGTCGCCGGGTCGGCCAGCCAGCCGGCCAGCGCCTGCTCGTCAGTGGCGTCCAGACCGGGACCGAGGTCGACGAAGGTGGCGCGGTCGTTGGCCGCGGCCAGCGCGATCCCGGTCAGCTCGCCGGCGCCCCGGCCCCACGTCCCGCGGAAGACCACCCCGGTGTGCCCGGTGCGGGCGTTGGCGGCCAGCCAGCCGGCCAGCTCACCGGCACCGACGACGTCCTCGGCGACGTCGAAGCCGCCCTCGACCTCGGGCTCCGCGCTGGTGAGGGTCGCGAACAGCCGGTCGCGCAGCACCCGGAACTGCAGATTGTCGAACAGCGTGTGCACCTCGTTGCGGTCCCAGGGCTGCACGGCGAGGTCGGTCGGGACCATCGGCAGCGGGACGGCGCGGTCGAGCTCGGTCAGCCGGCGGTTCTGCAGCACCGAGGACAGGTGCTCGCGCAGCTTCTCCCCGACCTTGCCCTTCACCGTGTCGACCTGATCGACCAGCGCGTCCAGGGAGCCGTACTCGCGCACCCACTTCGCGGCGGTCTTCTCCCCCACGCTCGGGATGTTGGGCAGGTTGTCGCTCGGGTCGCCCCGCAGCGCGGCGAAGTCGGGGTACTGCCTGGGGGTCAGGCCGTACTTGGCCTCGACCTCCTCCGGGGTGAAGCGGGTGAGGTCGGACACGCCCTTGCGCGGGTAGAGCACGGTGACGTGCGGGTTGACCAACTGCAGCGCGTCGCGGTCGCCGGTGCAGATCAGCACGTCCATGCCGGCCTCGACGGCCTGCACCGTCAGGGTGGCGATCACGTCGTCGGCCTCGTAGCCCTCGGCCGTGAGCACCGGCACGTGCAGCGCGGCCAGCACCTCCTGGATGAGGCTGACCTGGCCACGGAAGTCGGTGGGGCTCTCGGCGCGGTTCGCCTTGTACTCGGCGTAGATCTCGCTGCGGAAGGTCTTGCGCCCGACGTCGAACGCGACCGCCAGATGGGTGGGCTGCTCGTCGCGCAGCACGTTGATCAGCATCGAGGTGAAGCCGTAGACGGCGTTGGTCGGCTGACCGGTGGTGGTGGAGAAGTTCTCCACCGGCAGCGCGAAGAACGCCCGGTAGGCCAGCGAGTGACCGTCGAGCAGCAGCAGCCGGGGGCGCGGAGCCGAGGGGTCGGGCGCGGGGGCGGCGTCGGAGGGCGGGGCGGCGGAGGTGCTGACCGGTGCGGACATCGACCGCGATCCTAGGTCCGGGGACAGAGGGCGGGGTCCCGACCGGGGGCGGCGCGGGCGTCGATACCGTGCGGGAGTGACCGCCGCCGCCCCGACCTGGTTCCCCGCCGACATCAGCAGCCCGCTGGACGACAAGCTCGGCATCGAGATCCTCGACTGGGACCCCGACCGGCTCGTCGCGCGGATGCCGGTGGAGGGCAACACGCAGCCCTTCGGCCTGCTGCACGGCGGGGCGACGTGCGCGCTGGTGGAGGCCGTGGGCTCCTACGCCGCCGCGCTCGGTGCGGGCCCGGGCGGACAGGTCGTGGGCATCGAGCTGAACGCCAGCTACCACCGTGCCGCCACGGCCGGTCACGTCACCGCGGTCTGCCGGCCGGCCCGGCGCGGGCGGACGCTGGCCACCTTCCTCATCGAGGTGACCGACGACTCCGGTCAGCTCACCTGCAGCGCCCGGCTCAGCTGCATGGTGCGCCCGCCCCGCTGACGCAGGTCGCCCGGCACATGCGGCTCCGACGCCGGGCCGGCCCCACTGGTGCCCGCCCGGCGCCCTCGGCACGATGACCGCCACACGACGAGGCGTCGGTCATACCGGCCGGCCGGCACCGAGGGGGCACCATGACCGATCGACCCGGGATCCCGGCCCGCGACCTGTCCGAGGAGGAGCTGGAGCGCCAGGGGGTGCACGCGCACGCAATGCGCCACTGGGTCTTCCTGCACGGGACGGCGGAGCAGTTCCGTACGCACACCGAGCGGATGCTCGAGCTGGAGCAGGAGTACCTGCGCCGGCACCCCCAGCGCACCTGGCAGGGGGCCGGGGACGACGGCACCGCCCCGTCCCGCGACGCCCGGATCCGCGACCTCGTGCAGACCTTCTCCCGGGCGATCACGGCGCTGCTGGACGAGGAACCCTCCGCGACGCCCGCAGCCGCCGACCGCCGGGACCCCGTCGCCGCCCAGGCCGCACTGCTGCGGCGCTTCACCGATGCGCCCGGGGGCCGGCTGCACAAGCTCGAGGCCCACCAGATGGCGCGTCAGCTGAGCCCGGACAGCCACCTCGTGGCCCGGCTGTACCGGCAGGACCCGCCTCTGCTCCAGGCCGATCGCGACATGCGGGTCATCACCGACGCCGGTCGCGCCTGGCTCGAGGAGCACCCCCTCCCGGCCTGACGGCAGGTCCGGCCGGCCCGGGGAGCGCCCCGCTCACACCGGTCGGGTGAGCTCGTGCCACGCCGCCTCGGCGCGTGGGGCCCAGACGGCGTGCCGCTCCCGGAAGACCCGCGCCGCCCGGTTCCCGCTCCACCCGGGCGGCAGGAGCTCGCGCGGCAGGGCAGGGTCCAGCAGGGGGAACCGCCGCCACGCCTGGACCAGCCGGATCTGGGCGACGAGCGCCTGCCGGTCCGTGCGCGGCCGGCGCGTGCCGACCAGGTCGAGGAACTCCTCGTAGCGCGCCTCGATCTGGTCGAGGTCCCAGGCGCTGCGGACCAGGGAGCGTTCGCTGCCGATCTGACCGGCGGTGGCGATGAAGGACCAGGCGCCGTCGGAGAAGCCGAGGGCCTCGAGCACCCGACGGGCCTCGGGCTCCCGGTCCACCCGGGGGGTCACCCACACACCGGCGGACGTCGCGCCGAGACCCGCCCAGCCCAATTGGGTCCGCAGCCGCTGTCGCAGTGACCGGCTGTTCTCCGGCACGCCCACGGTGAGCACCAGCCACCGCCCGTCCCACGACTGGTCCTCGGCGGCGAACCCGTAGATCCGGTCCCGCCCCTCGCGCAGCAGCCGGACGCCCTCCTCGGTGAGCGACCAGCGCGTCTCGCGGCCGATCCGGCTACCCACGATCCAGCCGTTGTCGGCGGTGCGCATGATCGCCTGCCGCGCCGCCTTCTCCGCGACGTCCAGGTCGCCCAGCAGCTCGATCAGCGACGACGTCCAGACCTGGCCGCCGGCGGGGAGCACGAACTCGCCGAGCACGGTGAGCAGCAGGCTCCGGGCACTGGCCGCACCCAGTTCCTGACGGCGGGTCAGGAACGGACCGTCGGCGACCTCCACACGATCATGGTGACACCCGCCGCCCGCGCGCACCCCGGGCGACCGGCGGCCGTCACCCGATGTCGGCACGCGCCCGGCGGCCTCGCTCCGATCTCGGCCGGCCGCCGGACGACGCGGCGCGGCCATCTCTCCCGCGGTCAGAAGCGGTGGTCCTCCGCGTCGACGTAGCCGCCGCTCTCCTCATGGCCCGGGCCGCGCGGCGCGCTCTCCGGCTCGGGGCCGGCCGGTCCCGCGTGGACCGCCGTCCGGTCCCGTTCCGCCTCGTACCGGGCCTTCCGCTGGTCGTCGGGCTGCTGGGCCGGCCGGCTGCCGGGTCGGCCGCCCTGGCGCTGGCCGATGTCCTCGGCGCCGGTCACCCGCTTGCGCAGCTGGCCGTCGTCGGTGCCGGCGAAACCGTGGGCCAGGAACCACCCGGTCACTGCAGCCCGGTCCGGATGGGTGTCGTGCACGACGTTGAGCACGTAGTTCAGTCCGCGGGCGGCAGCCTCGTGCTCGAGCCGGGAGAGCATGAACCGCCCGACGCCGGTGCCGCGGGCGCCCTCCTCGACCGCCAGCAGGATCTCCGCGTCGCCCCACACGTCGTCCAGCCAGCCGTAGCCGACCACCCGGCCGCCCTCGACGACCCGCCACCAGTCGCCCGGGAGCCGCTCACCCGGCGGTCGGGCGACCGTACGGAACACACCCGGGGGCACGGTCGCGAACACCCGCTCCCGGTCCTCGTCCCATCGCGCGTCGGGCTCCTGGACCCACTGGAAGCGCTGCTCGTCGGGGCCTGTCGCCGTGCCGGGAGTGCTCATGGGTCCTCCTCGATCGGTCCGCTCCGAGGGCGGCCGGTGGGTGCGCACCGCCCCCGGCCGATCCGAGAGCGATCTACAGTCGCCTTACTACTTGCACATCTGTGTGTAGCACGTCAGGATGGTCCTGGCACCCCGCGGGAACCCCGCGACCGCTGATCCCTGGAGGCGACGTGACCACCCTCGACGAACGGCAGGACACCGGCAGCGGTGCCGGGGAACCTCCGCCTTCCACGCCCGCCCTCGAGGTCTCCTTCGACACCTCCCCAGAGCAGTACAAGCACTGGGCACTGTCGGTCGAGGGCGAGATCGCCACGCTCACCCTCGACGTGGCCGAGGACGGTGGGATCGTCCCCGGTTACGAGCTGAAGATGAACAGCTACGACCTCGGCGTCGACATCGAGCTGCACGACGCCGTCCAGCGGCTGCGGTTCGAACACCCCGAGGTCAAGGCCGTGGTCGTGACCAGCGGCAAGGAGCGGATGTTCTGCGCCGGGGCGAACATCCGGATGCTCGCCGGCTCCGCGCACAGCTGGAAGGTGAACTTCTGCAAGTTCACCAACGAGACCCGCAACGGCATCGAGGACGCGACTGCCCACTCCGGGTTGCCCTTCATCGCCGCGGTGAACGGCGCCGCGGCCGGCGGGGGCTACGAGCTCGCGCTGGCCTGCGACGAGATCGTGCTGATCGATGACAACTCCTCGGCCGTCTCGCTGCCCGAGGTGCCCTTGCTCGGCGTGCTGCCCGGCACCGGCGGCCTGACCCGGTTGGTCGACAAGCGGGGGGTGCGTCGCGATCTCGCTGACGTCTTCTCCACCACCTCGGAGGGCATCCGCGGCGACCGGGCGGTGCAGTGGCGGCTGGTGGACGAGGTCGCCAAGGCCCGCGACTTCCCCGACGTCGTCGGGCGGCGGGCCGCCGCGGCCGCGGCCGGCTCCTCCCGACCCGGCGCCGGAGCGACCGGGGCCGCCCTCACTCCCTTGCACCGCGAGGTCGACGGCGACACGATCCGCTACCGCCACGTGCGCGTGGCCCTCGATCGAGCGGCCGGCACCGCCACCATCACCGTCCTGGGCCCCACCGCCGTCCCGGCGTCGGTCGAGGAACTGCACGAGCAGGGCGCGGACTCCTGGCCGCTGGCGGTCACCCGCGAGCTCGACGACGCGATCCTGCGACTGCGGACCAACGAGCTGAGCCTGGGCACGTGGCTGCTGCGCTCCGAGGGCGACGTCACCACGGCCATCGCCATGGACGAGTTCCTGCTGGCCCACCGGGACGACTGGCTGGTCAATGAGCTGATCGGCTTCTACAAGCGCACGCTCAAGCGCCTGGACACCACCTCGCGCAGCCTCTTCGCCCTCATCGAGCCCGGGTCGTGCTTCGCCGGGGCGCTGGCCGAGATCGCGTTCGCCGCCGACCGGCAGTTCATGCTCGAGGGCCAGTTCGAGGACGACGAGACCCCCGCGCCACCGGCGGTGATCCGGCTCGACGGGTTCAACACCGGGCTGCTGCCGATGAGCAACGAGCTCACCCGGCTGCAGGTCCGCTTCCTGGGCAGCGCCGAGGAGCTGGCGGCGGCCACTGCTGCCACCGGCCGCGACCTGCTGGCCGCGGACGCCCTGGAACTGGGGCTGGTCACCACCACCCCGGACGACATCGACTGGGAGGACGAGGTCCGCCTGGTCCTGGAGGAGCGGGCGAGCTTCTCCCCGGATGCGCTGACCGGGATGGAGGCCAACCTCCGCTTCGCCGGTCAGGAGACCGCCGAGACCAAGGTCTTCGGCCGGCTCACCGCCTGGCAGAACTGGATCTTCCAGCGGCCCAACGCCGCTGGCCCCGAAGGTGCACTGCGCCGCTACGGCACCGGCCGGCGGGCCGACTACGACAGGAAGCGGGTCTGATCATGACCACGACGGAGAGCACACCCCAGAGCGGGACCCTCACCGGAGACGCACCGCTCCCCACCGGTCCACTGTCGAAGATCGACTACACCGAGCGGATCCCCAACAACGTCAACCTCGCCGGCGACCGCAAGCTCCAGCGCGCGCTCGAGGGCTGGCAGCCCAAGTTCCTGGACTGGTGGGGCAACCTCGGCCCGTCCATCCCCACGCAGGACGTCTACCTGCGCACCGCGATCGCCGTCGGCCGGGACGGCTGGGCGCACTTCGACCGCGTGCCCATGCAGGACTACCGCTGGGGCATCTTCCTCGCCGAGCGCGACCCGGACCGGAAGGTCAACTTCGGCCAGTCCAAGGGCGAGCCGGCCTGGCAGGAGGTGCCGGGTGAGTACCGCTCGGACCTGCGCCGGCTCATCGTGGTGCAGGGCGACACCGAGCCGGCCTCGGTGGAGCAGCAGCGTCACCTCGGCATGACCGCGCCGTCGCTGTATGACATGCGCAACCTCTTCCAGGTCAATGTGGAGGAGGGGCGGCACCTGTGGGCGATGGTCTACCTGCTGCACGCGTACTTCGGCAAGGACGGCCGCGAGGAGGCCGAACAGCTGCTCAAGCGCAACTCCGGGGACTTCGACAGCCCCCGGATCCTCGGCGCCTTCAACGAGGAGACCACCGACTGGCTGTCGTTCTTCATGTTCACCTACTTCACCGACCGGGACGGCAAGTACCAGCTCGGCACGCTGAAGGAGAGCGGCTTCGACCCTCTGGCGCGGACCTGCGAGTTCATGCTCAAGGAGGAGGCGCACCACATGTTCGTGGGCACGACCGGCGTCCAGCGCACGGTCGAGCGCACCGCCGCGCTGATGAAGGAGCACGGCACCGACGACATCTGGGCCCACGGCGGCATCCCGCTGTCGGTCATCCAGAAGTACCTGAACTTCCAGTTCTCGGTCTCCATGGACCTCTTCGGTTCCGAGACGTCGTCCAACGTGGCCAGCTACTACACGGCCGGGCTCAAGGGCCGCTGGATGGAGACCCGCCGCAAGGACGACCACCTGCTGCACGACCTGACGATGGACGTGCCGGGGATCGAGAACGGCACGATGATCACCCGTAACGTCCCGATGCTCACCGCGCTGAACCTCGACCTGCGCAACGAGTACGTCGCAGACTGCCACAACGGCGTCCGGCGCTGGAACCAGGCGCTGGAGGACGCCGGGCTGGAGGAGCGGCTGTTCCTGCCCCACGAGGGTTTCAACCGCAAGGTCGGCGCCTTCGCCGGGCACAACGTCACCCCGACCGGCGAGATCGTCGACGACGCCACCTGGTCCTCGGACGTCGCCGCGTACCTGCCCACGTCCGACGACCGGGCGCAGGTCGCCGCGCTGATGGTCCCGCACTACGAGGCCGGCGATTTCGCCAGCTGGATCGCTCCCCCGTCGGTCGGTATCAACGACCTGCCGGTCGAGTACGACTACGTCCGCTTCTGACCCAGGAGCGCCTGCGGCCGGGTCCGGGTCCCCGGGCCCGGCCGCAGCACCACCCCGTACCACCCCGTGCCGGCGCCGAGCCTCCCTCGGCCGAGAAGGGATGAGCAGCGTGGCCACCCTCGACACAGCACCCCCCGCACCGGCCCGCCGGGAGCTCTTCAACGCCGCCGAGTGGCTGGTGTCCCGGCACGCCCGGGACACCCCGCAGCGGCGGGCCCTCACCGCGATCGACCTCGACGGCGGCGTGCGGACGCTGGACTACGGCCAGCTCGACCAGGAGGTCATCCGCGTCGCCGCGGCGCTGCTGGCCGCCGGCGTCCGCCCCGAGGAGCGACTGCTGCTGTGCATGGGTGACACCCCGGAGCTGCTGATCGCCTTCCTGGCCGGGATGCGCATCGGTTCCGTCCCGGTCCCGGTCAGCACGATGCTCACCCCCAAGGACATCGCCGTCCTGGCGCGGGACAGCCGGGCGCGGCTGCTCGTCATCAGCTCCGAGTTCGCCGGGCTGGCACCCGCTGTCGGGGGCCTCCCGGGGCTGGCCGACGTGGTGGTCCTCGCCGAGAGCGCGCAGCCACTGCCCGAGGTGGCCGGACCACGGGTACGGGAGTGGTCGACCTTCCTGGCCGCGGCCACCGCGGCCCACCTGGAGCGCGCGGCGACCCCGTTCCCCACGATCGCCGACTCCCCCGCCTTCTGGCTGTACACCTCCGGCACGACCGGCACCCCCAAGGGCGCGATGCACCGGCACGGTTCGCTGCGCGACACCGCCGAGACCTACGCGGCGGACGTGCTGGCCGTCGGTCCGGACGACGTGACGTTCTCCGTCGCGAAGTTCTTCTTCGCCTACGGCCTGGGGAACACGCTGACGTTCCCGTTCGCGGTCGGGGGCAGCACGGTGCTCGACCGCCGGCGGCCGAGCCCGGCCGGCACCCTCGAGGTGCTCCGGGACCACCGTCCCACGCTCTTCTTCGGCGGTCCCACCTACTACGCCGCCCTGCTGGCCGCCGGCCTGCCCGCAGACTCCTTCGCCGGCGTGCGGGCCTGCGTCTCGGCCGGTGAGGCCTTCCCAGCGGCGCTGTACGACCGGTTCACGGAGACCTTCGGCGTGGAGATGCTCGACGGCATCGGGTCGACCGAGATGCTGCACATCTTCATCAGCAATCGTCCGGGCCGGGCCCGGGCCGGCTCCACCGGCGAGGTGGTCCGCGGGTACCAGGCCAAGATCGTCGACGAGGACGGCCGGCCCGTCCCCGACGGGACGCCGGGGCACCTCTACGTCCGCGGCGCGTCGGCCGCGACCGGGTACTGGTGCCGGACCGGGGTCACCCGTCAGGTGTTCCAGGGCGAGTGGGTCCGCACCGGGGACACGTACTCCCGGGACGCCGAGGGTTACTTCCGTTCACTGGGCCGTACCGACGACATCATCAAGGCCGGGGGCATCTGGGTCTCCCCCACCGAGGTCGAGGAGCGGCTCCGCCAGCACCCCGACGTCGCCCAGGCCGTCGTGGTGTCCCTGCCCGACGCCGACGGCCTGGACAAGCCGGTCGCCTGTGTCGTCCTCGTCCCCGGGTCGGCCACCCAGGCGCGGGAGCTGGTCTCCTTCTGCCGCGACGGGCTGGCCGCCTTCAAGCGCCCCCGGCACGTGTTCGTCTTCGGCGAGCTCCCCCAGACGGCCACCGGGAAACTGCAGCGCTTCCGGATCCGGGAACTCGCGCTCGCCCAGCTCAACGGCGTCCCCACGCCTCTGACCACCGGAGGACCGGCATGACCGCCACCGACACCGCACCGCCCGGGACCACCGCCGCGACCGGTCGTGAGGTGCACGTCGACCTGGTCGTCGTCGGCGCCGGACCGGCCGGCCTCTACGCGGCCTACTACGCCGGCTTCCGCGGCCTGCGCACGGCGGTCATCGACAGCCTGCCGGAGCCGGGCGGGCAGGTCACCGCGCTGTACCCCGAGAAGCAGATCTACGACGTCGCCGCGCTCCCCGCGGTGAAGGGCCGGGACCTGGTCGCCGGCCTGGTCGCGCAGGCCGCCCGGTTCGACCCGGTCTACGTGCTCGGCGAGCGGGCCGAGACGCTCACCAACGAGTCCGGCGGACGCCCCCGGCCCGGCGACCGGTTCGTGATCACCACCGACAGGGGCACCCAGGTGCGCTGCGGCGCCGTCGTCATCACCGGCGGCATCGGCACCTTCACCCCGCGCCCGTTGCCGGGCGGCTCGGAGTGGGAGGGTCGGGGGCTCACCTACGTGGTCCGGGAGATCTCCGCGCACACGGGCCAGGACGTCGTCATCGTCGGCGGCGGGGACAGCGCGGTCGACTGGGCGCTGGCTCTGGACGGCGTCGCCGCCTCGGTCACCGTGGTGCACCGCCGCAAGCACTTCCGGGCGCACGCGGCCAGCGTGGCCGACATGGTGGCGGGCTCGGCGGTGGTCCTCACCGACGCCCAGGTGACCCGGCTGGAGGGCGACGACGCGCTGCACACCGTCCACGTCCAGGACAAGGACGGCGCGGTGAGCGAGCACAAGGCGCACGCGGTCATCGCCGCGCTGGGGTTCACCGCCGACATCGGGCCGCTGGAGACGTGGGGCATCGAGATCCTCGACCGGAAGATCGCCGTCGACACCTCCATGCGCACCCGGGTCGCCGGGGTCTACGCCGCGGGCGACATCACCGAGTACCCCGGCAAGGTGCGGCTGATCTCCGTAGGGTTCGGAGAGGCCGCGACCGCGGTGAACAACGCTGCCACGTACCTGGACCCCGACAAGCCGTTGTTCCCCGGCCACAGCAGCGACGGCGCCGAGGGCTTCGGCGTGCCGCTCGTCCACTGACGTCTTCGAGGAGATCGCCGTGCCTTACGTCATCGGTGCCGAGTGCATCGGTACGACCGACATGTCCTGCGTGGAGGAGTGTCCGGTCGACTGCATCTACGAAGGCGACAACAAGCTCTACATCAACCCCAAGGAGTGCATCGACTGCGGTGCCTGCGAGCCGGTCTGCCCGGTCGAGGCGATCTCCCAGGACCGCCGGGTGACCGAGGAGAACGAGCCGCACGTCGACGACAACCGCCGGTTCTTCCTCGAGGTCCTCCCCGGCCGCGACGCTCCGATCGGCAACCCCGGGGGCGCGGCGAAGGTCGGCCGGATCGGTGTCGACACCGAGCTCGTCGCCCGACTGTCGTGACCCGCGGACGCGGCTGAGAGAGTTCGCTCGTGCTGGATGGACACCGCCTCGTCGACGTGCACGTGCACGCCGCCCGCCTCCCCACCCTCAAGCCGGCCTGGGTGGACTGGGCCCACCACTTCGGCGACCGCGCCCTGCTCGAACGCATCTACGACGCGTGCGGCTCCGTACGCCCGGCCGAGCTGTCGGCCACGTTCGACGAGGAGGGCGTCGACGTCGCCCTGCTGTTCACCGAGTACAGCCCCCGCGCCACCGGCATCCAGCCGGTCGAGGACGTGCTGCCCATCATCGCGGCCGACCCGGACCGGTTCCGGCTGGTGGCCAACGTCAACCCGCACCTGCACTTCCCGATCGCCGAGGAGGTGGAGCGTCAGCTGGATCTCGGCGCGGTGGCGCTGAAGCTGCACC
This sequence comes from Modestobacter sp., assembly GCA_025965775.1. Lineage (GTDB taxonomy): Bacteria > Actinomycetota > Actinomycetes > Mycobacteriales > Geodermatophilaceae > Modestobacter. The sequence goes on from JAOPWG010000406.1 coordinate 12,279, forward strand.
CGGTGCACGCCGGCTTCACCGCGAACGACCGCGCCCTCTACCCGGCCTACGAGGTCTGTCGCGCCCGCGGGGTGCCGGTGATCGTGCACTGCGGCACCAGCACCTTCCCCGGCGCCCGCAACAGCTTCGCCGACCCCCTGCTGCTGGACGACGTGCTCGGCGACTTCCCCACCATGGACGTCGTCCTGGCCCACGGTGGCCGCGGCTGGTGGTACGACGCAGCCGCCTTCACCGCACTGTCCCGGCCCAACGCGTGGATCGACCTGTCCGGCCTTCCACCGCACCGGCTGCGGGAGTACTACGCCGCGCACAACTGGGCCCGGCTGACCCGGCGCTTCCTCTTCGGCACCGACTGGCCGGGCGTGCCGGGCGTGGCGGCCAACGCCCGGGCGGTGGCCGCGCTGATGCCCGACCAGGAGACCACGGCCCTGGTGCTGGCGGGCAACGCCGACCGGGTGTTCGGCCTGAAGGCCTGACCTCGGCCGGGAACGGGCGTGGGCGGTCAGCCCCCACGCCGTCCGGAACGACGCGCCGGAGCAGGCGTCACCGAGCTATCACCGGCGTGTCGCAGAAGGGTCACGGTGTGTCGTTCCAGGTCGGTTTCCGTAACGACCGTGGGTTACTGTCCCCGCTCAACCAACGGCTGGGAGGTCGAGTGACCCACGCGCCCCACCGTGCCCGTCGGCACGGTCGACGCACCATCACCGGGGAGGTGCGCGCGGCTGCACGGCCGGCCCCCGGTCGGCTGGTCCGCTGGCGCACCGGCCGGCGCCCACTCGTCCTGACCCTCGCGGTGGCCGCCTTCGCCATGGCCCTGGCCACCCTGGTCCCCGGCGTGGCCAGTGCCGAGGGCGAGCGTCTGGTGGGCACCCTGCAGACCAGCCGCAGCGGGCCGATCCAGGGCGTCGAGATCACCGTCAAGACCACCGCCGGCGCTACCGTCGAGTCGGTCCCGACCGACGCGGACGGCAGGTTCGCCATCGACCTGCCCGGACCCGGCCAGTACACCATCAACATCGACGCCGGCTCCCTGCCCGACTCCGTCGAGCTGGGATCCGGCGGTGACACCCGGACGGTCACGGTGGACCCCGGCCGCTCGCAGCCGGTGAACTTCGGCCTCTCCGACGGCAGCGCGAACGCCGGCAGCGGGTCGATCCGCGTCGTGCAGCTGTTCGTCGACGGCCTGCGCTTCGGCCTGCTGATCGCGGTCTGCGCGGTCGGCCTCTCGCTGATCTTCGGGACCACCGGGCTGACCAACTTCGCCCACGGCGAGCTGGTCACGATCGGCGCCATCGTCGCCTGGTACATCAACGTGCGCGGCGGGGTGCCGCTCATCCCGGCCACC
>JAOPWG010000420.1 GCA_025965775.1 Modestobacter sp.
CCCAGCGGCAGAAGGACATCCAGGCGACCGCGCGCGAGTTCGCCCGGGAGGTGCTCGCCCCGGTGACCCAGCAGGTCGACGAGGAGCCGGACCCGCTGCGGGGCTTCCAGCTCATGAAGCCGGCCTATGCCGAGGCCTGCAAGCAGGGGATCGCGTTCTCCATGCTCCCCAAGGAGTACGGCGGGGGCGGCATGTCCAATGTGGACTTCGTCATCGCGGCCGAGGAGATCCAGGCCGTCGACCCCGGCTTCGGGACCACCGTGCTGGTCAACGGCCTGGGGCTGATGCCTGTCTGGTACTACGGGACCGAGCAGCAGAAGGAGCGCTTCATCCGGACCGCGACCACCGACACCAGCGGTGAGTACCTCGTGGGCTACGCCGCCAGTGAGCCACCGGGGTCGCCCGGCGGCACCGCGAACTTCGATGCGCCCGCGGTGGACGGGGCGGGCATGGCGGTCACCGCGACGCTGGACGGCGATGAGTACGTGGTCAACGGCCGGAAGTACTGGCCCTGCAACGTCGGCGGGTGGGACAACGGCGGGGCGAACGTCAACCTCGTCGTGGTGCGTACCGACCCCGCTGCCGGAGGGACCTCAGGTCTGTCCGCCCTGATGGTGGAGCGGGGCACGCCCGGCGTCAGTTACACGTCGATCAGCACCTCGGCGCAGCGCAGCGCACCGAACTGCGAGATCGTCTTCGACGACGCCCGGGTGCCGGCGGCGAACGCGATCGAGGGCGCCAAGGGCAATGGCGACCTGCTCATCAACCGCAACTTCGCCTGGTCCGGCCCGGTCGCCGGCATCGGCGCCGTCGCGGTCGCTCGGGCCGCGTACGAGGATGCCCTCGCCTGGGCGAGGACCTACACCGGAGGCGGCCCCCGGCCGATCATCCACTACCAGTACCCGGGTTACGTGCTCGGCGACGTGGCCGCGAAGATCGAGGCGGCGCGGTACTTCTGCTGGAAGAGCGCGCACTACCTCGACCAGCACGACTACCACGGCGAGATGCTGGGTGCGATGTGCAAGATCCACTGCACCGAGATGCTCTTCGACTGCGTCTACAAGTGCATGCAGGTGGTCGGCGTCAACTCGCTGGACAGGAGGTACCGGTTCCACAGGTACCTGCGGGAGGCCTCGCTGCTGCCGCTCTACGACGCGGGCAACTTCGGCATGCAGCGGCGCCGCGTGCACGGGGTCATGGCCGACCCGTCGTTCAATCCGCGTGCCGTCATGGACGACGAGGCCATCGACTTCACCAAGACGATGGAGGGCATCGACACGATCCCGGGCGCACCTGCCAACGGGATGCCGGTCCCGGTCCCCTGAGGAGTTCGGTCGCGCAGCACGTCGGCGGTGAAGGCCGCCAGCGAGGTCGCGGGCCAGGGTCAGGGCGGCCGCCACCCTTGTCCCGCCCCACGCGCGGGCCCCGGCCGGCGGCGGCCGGGGCCCGCGCCGGGGAATCAGGTGGCGGCGGGACCGCCCTGCTCGGTGCCGGACAGCTTCTTCAGGAACTCGTGACACCGGGCGCCCCGGTCGGAGTCCTGCTGCATCACCTCGCGGAAGAACGAGGCGACGTCGGCCAGCCCGGCGTTCTCGGCGTCCCGGACGTACTGGCCGTAGTCGTGCCCGGCCTTCAGCGAGTGGTACTGCACGGAGATCAGGTCGAACGTCACATCGGCGAAGCCGGTCTCCCCGGTGGCCATCGGTGCCCCTCTCGGACGGCGCCCCGGGCCTTGGCTCAGCCCCTCGGGCGGCGGTCCGGCGGTACCCCGGCGCGCCCCGGCGACACCGTCACGAGCCCGCGATGCCGCCGGTGAGGTCGTCGCCGGTGAGGTCGTCGGGGGAGAGGTCGTCCGGGGCGAGCGGGTCGCCGGGCAGCAGGCCGCGGTGGGCCGCCCCGCCGGTCAGGTCACCGTCCCCGGCCGCGGCGGCCTCGGTCGCCGCGGCGGCCGGCTCGTCCTCGCCGGTCGCGGCCGCGTCGTCCCCGGCGGAGGCGAGGTCCTCGCCCTCCGCCACGGCGCCGGGGTCGGCCTGGGTGGTGCGGGGGTCGTTCAGCGGGTCGGGCACGTCGGGGTCGGTGACGGTCATGAGCCCGACGGTGCCCGGCCGGTCGCCGTCCCAATCGTGGCCGGAGACCGGCCGGACGCCGAGGGCTCAGACCTGCGCGGGCCGCTCGATCCGCACCGGGTCCGGACCGGTCCAGGGGCCGAGCCGGTCGAACAGCCGGTCCCGCGAGGTCAGTCGCGGACCGGCCTGCACCGGGTAGCTGTCGTAGGAACCCCGGGTGAGCTCGCGGGCGGCGTGCAGGGCGAAGTTGGGGTCGTCCTGCGCCTCCCGGGCGACGGCCACCAGGTCCGCCCCGCCGTCGGCGACCACGGCCTCGGCCTGCCGGGCGTCCACGATCAGCCCCACGGCGATCGTGGGGATGCCGGCCTCGTCCTTGATCCGCGCCGCGAAGGGCACCTGGTAGCCGTAGCCGATCGGGTGCTCCCAGCCGGCGCCGATGCCGCCGCCGGACACGTGCACGGCGTCCACCCCGAGCGACCTCAACTCCCGTGCGAAGGCGACGGTGTCCTCCACCGTCGTCCCCTCGAGGGACGCGTCGACCGCGGACACCCGGACCAGCAACGGCAGGTCCTGCGGCCAGGCGGCGCGCACGGCCGCGACGACCTCCAGCGGGAAGCGCATCCGGTTCTCGGGTGAGCCGCCGTAGGCGTCCTCGCGGTGGTTGGTCAGCGGGGAGAGGAACTGGTTGAGCAGGTAGCCGTGCGCGGCGTGCACCTCGACCACCTGGAAACCGGCGGCCAGGGCGCGCCGGGCGGCGGCGGCGAACGCGTCGCGCACCGCGGCCATCTCCTCGACGGTCAGCGGGTGCGGCTCGGGCCAGCCCGCGCCCATCGGCACGCCGCTGGGCGAGACGGTCGGCCAGGGCTCCTCGCCGGGGCGGGCGTTCGCCGGGGTGACCGGACCGGGGCCGTCCCACGGGCGCCGGGTCGAGGCCTTGCCGCCGGCGTGCCCCAGCTGGATGCCGGGGACGCTGCCGTGCTCGCGCAGGAAGGCGGCCACCCGGGCCAGGCCGGGGACGTGCTCGTCGGACCAGATGCCGACGTCGCCGTGGCTGATCCGGCCGTCGGCCGTCACGCCGGTGGCCTCGACGAGGACCAGCCCGAAGCCGCCCAGCGCGAACCGGCCCAGGTGGACCAGATGGTAGTCGCCGACCAGGCCGTCGGTCGCCGAGTACTGGCACATCGGGGCGACGACGAGACGGTTCGGGACGGTGATCCCGCGCAGGGTCAGGGGTGTCAGCAGCTGAGATCCAGTCACGCCAGGGCCAACCGGCTCGCCGGCGGGCGACATCCCAGCGCGATGTAGGTCACACTGCGACAAGACGTCATATACGTAACACTTTCTCCGGTATCGGGGCCGGTCAGGCCTCGGTAATCTGGACAGATCCCCCCGGCCTCGACGATGCGGCCGGGTGGATCGTCAGTCCAGCACCAGCGCCGGTGTGAGACCTCGCACGCCGGCCACCCACAGGATGGAGACGCCGTGACTTCCGTGGCGACGCCCGGTCTCGACAACGCCCCGACCACGCACGCCCGCCTCCTCGCCTGGGTCGAGGAAATGGTCCGGCTCACCACCCCGGACCAGGTGGTGTGGGTCGACGGGACCGAGCAGGAGTGGGAGCGGCTGACCCAGTCCCTCGTCGACGCCGGCACCTTCACCCGGCTGGACAAGAAGCCCAACTCCTTCTGGTGCGCCTCCGACCCCAGCGACGTCGCCCGGGTCGAGGACCGCACCTTCATCTGCTCGGTCGACGAGGCCGACGCCGGTCCCACCAACAACTGGATGGACCCGACCGAGATGAAGTCGGTCATGACCGAGCTGTACCGGGGGTGCATGCGCG
>JAOPWG010000433.1 GCA_025965775.1 Modestobacter sp.
ACGATCACCACCTCCCGGTCCGGTGACTCGACCTGCACCAACTCCCCGCCGCGCACCCCGGTCGCGAGCCGGGCGATCGCACCACCGGCGGCCTGCCGGTGCAGCGTGGTCAGCTCGGTCACCGGGACGACGCCGGAGTCGATGAGGTCGCCCAGCACGTGGCCCGGGCCGATCGAGGGCAGCTGGGCCGGGTCGCCGACGAGCAACAGGTGGGTGCCGTCGGCGCACGCCTCCAGCAGCGCGGCGGTCAGCTCGACGTCCAGCATCGAAGCCTCGTCCACGACGACGACGTCGGCGTCCAGCGGCCACTCCTCGTTGCGGGCGAAGCCGCCGGTGGTGCCCTGGGCGCCGAGCAGCCGGTGCACCGTCACCGCCGGATGGTCGGTGAGCTCCTCCAGCCGCTTGGCCGCCCGCCCGGTGGGGGCCGCCAGCGCGACCTCGGTGCCCCTGGCCTGCAGCAGCGCCACCAGCGAGGCCACCGTGCGGCTCTTGCCGGTGCCCGGTCCGCCGGTCAGCAGGCTCACACCGGCGCCGAGCACCTGGGCGACCGCGGCCTGCTGCGCGGGGTCCAGCCCCTTGGCGACCGACCGGACCGAGGCCGGGTCGGCGATCCGCTCACTGGTCGCCGTCAGCCGCTGCACGTTCTCCGCGACCGCCTCCTCGGCCATCCCGTACCGGGCCAGGGACAGGGTGCGCAGCGCCGGGTCGGGCTCGGGGAGCTCCTCGTCGCCCTCCGGCTCGACGAACGGCGGCTCGTGCTCCAGCACGTCCCCGGACTCCACCGCGGCGATCACCGCGGCCGCCGGGTCGGCGATGCCCTCGGCGCGCAGCGCGGCGACCACCAGGTCCGCCGGCAGCACGGTGTGCCCGTCGCGGGTGGCGGTGCGCAGCGTCATGGCCACGATGGCCCGGCCCCGTCGGGTGTCCTGCCGGTCGGCGCCGGCGAGCACCGCGATCGCCAGCCGGTCGGCGTCGGCGAGGGTGACGCCGATCAGGGACAGCAGCGCCCACGGGTCGTCGCGCAGCCGCCGGGCCGCGTCGGGGCCGAGCGCGTCGGCCGCGTTCACCGCCAGCCGCGCGTTCAGCCCGGCGCCGACCAGCACCGCGACGACGTCGTAGGTCGGCTGCGCGGCCAGGAAGGAGGAGAACAGCCGTTCGGCGCGCTGCCGGCCGACCCGGGGGAGCTTCAGCAGCCGGTCGGCGGAGACGTCGTCCGGGCTGGTGATGCCGGCGGCGGGCAGGTCGGCCGCCGTCCGCTTGCCCAGCCCGGGCCAGAGGCCTGCGGCGCAGAAGGCGGTGAAGACGGGGTCGTCGGCGGGGGAGCCGGCGGGGGTGACGCTCACGACGGGCCCCTCACTGCTCCGGCCGGCGTTCGGGGTAGCCGGCCGGCGGCAGGGAGATGTCGTTGAGCGCAGTGCAGATCGCGGGGGGCAGCCGGACGTCCTCGGCGTCCAGCGAGGCCTGCAGCTGCTGCGCCGTCCGGGCCCCGACGATGGGCGCGACGACGCCGGGCCGGTCGCGCACCCAGGCCAGCGCGACCGCCAGCGGGGTGGTGCCCAGGCCCTGGGCGGCGGTGATGACGGCCTCGACCACCCGGTCGGACTTGGGGGAGCGCAGACCGTCGATGAACCCGTGCCACTGGGCGGAGGCCCCGCGGGAGTCGCCGGGGATGGTGTGCCGGTACTTGCCGGTGAGCAGGCCCCGACCCAGCGGCGACCACGGCAGGATGCCCAGCCCGAGGGTCTCCGCGGCCGGCACGACCTCGCGCTCGATGCCGCGCTGCAGCAGCGAGTACTCCATCTGGGTGCTGACCAGGGGCGTGCGGCCGGGCCAGGATCGCTGCCACGTGGCGGCCTGCGCGGTCTGCCACCCGGTGAAGTTGCTGATCCCGACGTAGCGGGTGCGTCCCGAGCTCACCGCGGTGTCGCAGGCGGCCAGCGTCTCCTCCAGCGGCGTGCCCTCGTCCCAGGAGTGCAGCTGCCACAGGTCCACGTGGTCCAGCCCGAGCCGTTCCAGGGAGGCATCGAGCGCGGCCAGCAGGTGCCCCCGGGAGGCCCCGCGGCCCATCGGGCCCGGCGCGGTGCGCCCCGCGGCCTTGGTGGCGACCAGCACGTCCGAGCGGGGGACGACGTCGGCCAGCAGCCGGCCCAGCGTGCGCTCGCTCTCCCCGTCGACGTACACGTCGGCGGTGTCCACCAGCGTCCCGCCCGCGTCGACGAAGGCGGTGAGCTGCATCGCGGCCTCGTCCTCGTCGGTGTCCCGGCCCCAGGTCATGGTGCCCAGCCCCAGCCGGGAGACGACCAGGCCGCTGCGTCCGAGCGCCCGCTGTTCCACGAGGGGTCAACCTACCGTCGTCCCCGGCGTGGGCCCCGGTCAACGCGGCGGGGGACATGGCGGGTCGGGACCGGTTGCGCCGGGTTCTCGACGCGTCGACCTAAGGTGCCTGCCGTGTGCTGCCTCCCTGACGCCGTTCCGGCCGCCCCCGTCCCCATCCGGCAGGGCTGACCGATGGGCTGGTTCGAGGCCGCCGTCCTGGGTCTGGTGCAGGGTCTGACGGAGTTCCTGCCGATCTCCTCCAGCGCCCACCTGCGCATCGTGGGTGACGCCGCCGGCTGGAGCGATCCGGGCGCGGCGTTCACCGCGATCATCCAGATCGGCACCGAGCTGGCGGTGCTCATCTACTTCCGGCGGGACATCGCCCGGATCATCCGGGCCTGGGTGACCTCGCTGGCCCACCGCGACCGGCGCAGCGACCCCGACGCCCGGATGGGGTGGCTGATCATCGTCGGCAGCATCCCGATCGTCGTCCTGGGGCTGCTGCTGCAGGACCAGATCGAGACGACGTTCCGCGACCTGCGCATCGTGGCCATCTCGCTGGTGGCGTTCTCGCTGATCCTCTACGCGGCCGACCGGATGAGCAGCGGTCACCGGGAGCTTCCCGATTTGACCGTCAAGCACGGGCTGGCCTACGGCCTGGCCCAGGCGATGGCCCTGATCCCGGGGGTGTCCCGGTCCGGCGGCACGATCACCGCCGGCCGGTTCCTCGGCTACTCCCGGGAGGCGGCGGCTCGGTACTCGTTCCTGCTGGCCATCCCCGCCGTCCTGGGGTCGGGGGCCTACCAGGTGCAGCAGTCGCTGGACGGCGGGATCGACTGGGGACCCACGCTGG
>JAOPWG010000470.1 GCA_025965775.1 Modestobacter sp.
CAAGCGTGGACGCAAGCGGCGCGCCCGCAAGAAGAGCGGCGCCAACCACGGCAAGCGGCCCAACGCCTGAGCCGGCAGCCGGGGCGGCGCCGCCACCGCCCTAGGCGGTGGGGCGCTCCCCCGGCCCTTGCACCTGCTCGATGCTCACCCGCTCCACCGTCACCTGAGTGCCGTCCTCCTCGAAGGCGACGGTGGTCAGCTGCATCTTGATGCGATCGCGGAGCCCCAACGGGGTCGGGTCACCCCCGCAACGCCGGCGCACCAGCGCCTTGAACTCCTGCTCGATGCCGAACTGCCGCAGGCAGGGCGAGCAGTCCTCGAGATGCTCGGCGATGACGGCGCGCCGGGCGTCGTCGGTCTCCCGGTCGAGGAACTCGAACACGTGCGACAGGACGTCGTCGCACGAGGTGATCTCGTGGCGCTCGTACCCTTCTCCGGGCCCATGACCGGTGTGCTGGTCGGTGCTCACGACCGGGTCGCCTCCTCCGCAGCTCCGGCCCGGACGAATCCGCGCTCACGGGCGTAGTCGGCCAGAAGCTTCTGCAGCCCGCGGCGACCGCGGTGCAGCCGGGACATCACCGTGCCGATGGGCGTGCCCATGATCTCGGCGATCTCCTTGTACGCGAACCCCTCGACGTCGGCCAGGTAGACCGCGAGCCGGAAGTCCTCGGGCAACTGCTGGAGCGCGTCCTTGATGTCGGAGTCCGGCAGGTGGTCCAGCGCCTCGATCTCCGCGGAGCGCAACCCGCTGGAGGTGTGCTGCTCGGCGTTGAACAGCTGCCAGTCCTGCACCTGGTCGGTGGGGTACTGCTGCGGCTGCCGCTGCTTCTTGCGGTAGCTGTTGATGTAGGTGTTCGTCAGGATGCGGTACAGCCAGGCCTTGAGATTGGTCCCCTCCGCGAACTGGTGGAACGCGGAGTAGGCCTTGACGAAGGTCTCCTGGACCAGGTCCTCGGCGTCGGAGGGGTTGCGGGTCATCCGCAGCGCCGCCGGGTAGAGCTGATCGAGGTAGGGCAGGGCGTCCCGCTCGAAGCGGGCGTCACGGGCCGCGCGGCTCTCAGCCGGCTCGGCGCGGCTGCCGTCAGCGCGCGCCTCCGGGGTCTCGGGGGTCTCCTGGGGCGAGGGCGTCACCGCAGTGACCGGCTCCTCGGCAGAACTGTCGACCACGGGCTCCTCGGGCACCGACCGTCCTCTCTGCGGCGCCCGGGAACGGGCCACCACATCGGTCGATCCTAGCCGGGTGCGGTCCGGGCGGCCGCGGGGACGGCGGGAAGGGGCGGAGCCGCGCGCTGTGCGCGTGGGTGCGCCCGGGACTGTGCTGCTCACGGTCCTTCCAACCGGGGTGGGGCGGACGGGATTCCCCGGTGGCGGCACTGTCTAGGCTGCTGCGCCGTGGCGGCGACCCCGGCGGTGCGGACCCTGGAGCAGGCAGGTGTGTCCTTCTCGCTGCACGAGTACGACCCGGCCACGCCCGCCGCCGGCGCGCACGGCTACGGCGAGGCCGCGGTGGCCGCGCTGGGCGTGGACGCCGCGCAGGTGTTCAAGACCCTCGTGACCCGGGTCGACGGGGTGCTGACCGTCGCGGTCGTCCCGGTGAGCGGGCAGCTGGACCTCAAGGCGCTGGCCGCCGCGGCCGGCGGCCGGAAGGGGGCGATGGCCGACCCGGCCGACGCCGAGCGGGCCACGGGGTACGTCCGCGGCGGGATCAGCCCGCTCGGCCAGCGCAAGGCCCTCCCGACGGTGGTGGACGACAGCGCCCTGTCCTTCGCCACGGTGCTGGTCAGCGGCGGTCGCCGGGGTCTGCAGGTGGAGTTGCCGCCGGCGGACCTGGTCCGGCTGTGCCGGGCCCGGACGGCGGCCATCGCGCGCTGACCTGGCGCGGGCCTCAGCCGTAGGGCGTGAGCAGCTGGTCGACCGGGGCGAAGTCGTCGGTCAGCACGGGCGCGTCCCCGACGAAGGCGGCGAGCTCGTCCCCGCCGGCGACCTGCCAGGCCAGGCCCCGGTCGGCGAGCGCCGCAGCGATCCTGCCGGCCGGCAGCGGGCGGTCGGCGGCGACGGCCACCACGTTGCCGCCGTCCTCCCCGGCCAGCACCGGCGCCCGCGCGAGCAGCAGCACCGAGCCGAACACCTGGCGCAGCGTGGCGAGCTCGGCCCGCACGAAGGACAGCGGCGGGTGGTCGATGAGGTTCACCGCGTAGACGCCGTGCCCGTCGAGCGCATCGTGGACCAGGCCGAGCGCTTCCACCGTGGTGAGCTGCCAGGGCACCGACAGCCCGCCGAAGGCGTCACCCACCACGAGGTCCCGCCCGCCGGCCGGCTCGTCGGCCAGGCCCACCCGCGCATCGCCGACCCGGACCTGCAGCTGCGCCGACGTCTCGAGTCCCAGCTGCCGCTCGTCGACGGCCACCACACCGGGGTCCACCTCCAGCACCCGGCTGGTCGTGCCGGGGCGCACCTCGGCCAGGTAGCGGGGCAGCGTCAGGCCCCCGCCACCCAGGTGCAGGGCCGAGATCGGCGCACCGGCCGGGGCGAGGACGTCGGTGACCGAGGCGACGGCCCGCACGTACTCGAACTCCAGGTGCCGCGGCTCGGCCAGGTCGACGTAGGAATGCCGCAGTGTGTCCAGCACGAGCACCCGGCCGGTGGCGCGCTCGGGGTCGGGGTCCACCCGGGCACAGTGGTAGGCGGTCTCCTCCGCGCACGGGGTGGGTGCCAGTGCCGCCAGCAGGGTGCCGACCGCGGCCAGCACGAGCAGGCCGGCGGGCACCCGTCCCGACCCGGCGGGCCCGCTGCGGCGCAGCAGCAGCCCGAGGGCCAGGCCGGCCACCACGACCACCACGCCGGTGCCCACCAGGATCACGCTGCTGGGCAGCACGGCGACCAGCACGAAACCGGTGCTGAAGGTGGCCACGATCGCGCCCAACGTGCTGATTCCGGACAGCCGGCCGACCACCGAGCCGGTCTCGGCCAGGCTGCCCAGCTGCAGCGCCACCACCATCGGCGGCACCGCCGACAGCAGTGCGGCCGGCACGAACACCGCCACGGCGGCCAGCAGCAGCACGTTGCCCGCCGCGGCCCCGGTCAGCACCGCCCCGGCGAACCGGACCAGCGGCAGCACCGTCACGACGAGCGCACCGCCGGCGACCAGCAGCGGGGCCAGCAGCCGCCGCGGATCGGTGCGGTCGGCAACCGCCCCGCCCGACCAGGCCCCGAGCGCGATCGCGGCCAGCGCGAAGCCGATCACCGCGGTGTTGGTCTGCAGGGTGACCCCCACGTAGGGCGCGATCAGCCGCAGCCCGACGATCTCGAGGACCAGCACGGCGCCCGAGGCCAGGAAGGTCACCCCGGCGGCCGCCGGGCCGGGCAGCGCGCGTGAACCGGCACCGGCCCGCACCGCCGTGCGCGGGTCACCTCCGGAGCTCACCGACGCCGCGCCGGTCAGAAGAGGGCGGGCTGGTCCGCCGGCCGGCTGACCGACTCCTCGCGGGCGGTCAGCTGCGGGCCGTTGTTGGCCACGTTGCCCACCGCCCGGCCGACCGGCCGGATCTCCAGCCGCTCCACGTACTCCGGTGGGGTCGGCGCGGCCAGCTCGGTGACATCCCGGCGGGCCGGGTCCAGCCACGCGGCCCAGCGGTCCCGCGGCAGCACCAGGGGCATCCGCGGGTGGACCTCGGTCAGCGCGCCCACGGCCGGCGCGGTCACCACGGTGCAGGTGTAGAGCCGGTCCTCACCACGCCCCCAGACCTCCCAGAGCCCGGCGAAGGCCAGCCCGCCGCCGTCCTCCGGGGTCACGTAGTACGGCTGCTTGCCCGGGACGTCGTGCCGCGGCGCCCACTCGTACCAACCGTCGGCCGGCACCAGGCAGCGGCGGGTGGCGGCGGCGGTGCGGAAGGCCGGCTTCTCGGTCAGCGACTCGACCCGGGCGTTGAGCAGCCGGTTGCCGATCGAGGCGTCCGTGGCCCAGGAGGGCACCAGTCCCCAGCGCACGGCGCGCAGCTCGCGGTGCCCGCCACCGGTCGGACTGCCCTCGGCGTCCCGCTCCTTCTTGTGCCGGACCACGTAGACGTCCTTGGTCGGGGCCACGTTGTAGTCGGCCGGCAGGGCCGGCTGCCCCTCGGCGGCCACCGCCTCGAACTCGACGACCAGGTCCTCCGGTCGGCGGCTGGCGGCGTAGCGACCACACA
>JAOPWG010000489.1 GCA_025965775.1 Modestobacter sp.
GTGGGGGCCACCGCCGGGACCGAGTTGGGCGACTCCCCCGGCCGCCAGGGCGCCCGGGACGACGACGCCCCGCCGGTCGGCGCGGGTGCAGCCGTCGGCGGCGAGGCCTCCCCCGCGGTCGTCGACTCGCGCAGTGACGTGTTCCGCGCCTACGCCCCGTACCTGATCATCATCGTGATCTTCTCGGTGACGAACATCAGCGCCGTCAAGACGTTCCTCGCCAGGGAGCCGTGGACCTACACGTTCGCCTGGCCCGGACTGCACGTCTTCGCCCCGGGGGCCACCCGGCCGGTGTCGATGACGACCTTCTCCTTCGGCTGGCTGGCCGCCGGCGGCACCCTGCTGATCATCGCGGGCATCCTCACCGCACTCCTGCTGCGCATCTCCCCCGCGCGTGCCCTCGCCGTCTACGGCCGCACCTACGCCGAGCTCAAGTGGGCCATCGTCACGGTGATGGCGGTGCTGGCCCTGGCCTACGTGATGAACCTGTCGGGCCAGACCGCCGCCCTCGGCGCCTACCTCGCCGGGACCGGGGCGTTCTTCGCTTTCCTCGCCCCGGTGCTCGGCTGGATCGGCGTCGGGGTGACCGGCTCGGACACCTCGGCCAACGCGCTGTTCGGCGCGCTGCAGGTGCAGACCGCGGCCCGGGCGGGGCTGGACCCGCTGCTGCTGGCCGCGGCCAACTCCTCCGGTGGCGTGCTGGGGAAGATGATCAGCCCGCAGAACCTGGCGATCGCGGCCGCCGCGGTGGGCATGGCCGGCAAGGAGGGCGAGCTCTTCCGCAAGGTCTTCGGCTGGAGCCTGCTCCTGCTGCTGTTCATGTGCGTGATCGTGGTGCTGCAGTCGACCCCGGTGCTGAGCTGGATGGTGCCCTGACCGACCGCCCCCGGCACACGACACAGCGGGCCGCCCCCGAGGGGGCGGCCCGCTGTGTCGTGTCGCGGGTCGGGCTCAGTCGTCGGCGGCCTCGGCCTCGTGGGCCTCGCCGAGCCGGTTGAGCCGGCCCAGCAGCTGGGCGAGGACCGCGACGTCGGCGGTGTCCCAGTCGGCCAGGTCGGCCTCCCACCGGGCCCGGCGGGCGTCCCGCACCTCGCTGAGCCGGCGGTGCCCCTCCGCGGAGGTCGAGAGCACCTGCGCCCGTCCGTCACCGGGGTCGGCGGCCCGGTCGATCAGCCCCAGCTCGACCAGGGAGGCCACCTGCCGGCTGACGGTGCTCTTGTCCAGCCCGAGCCGGACGACGACGTCGCTGGCCCGCAGCGGCCCGGCGTCGTCGAGCAGCACGAGCAGGCCGTAGGCGGCGCCGTCCAGGTCACGGTGCAGCTCGCCGGCCAGCCGGCCGGAGATGGCCCGGGAGCGGCGCAGCAGCAGCGCCACCTCGCGCTCCAGGCGCACGTACGCCTCGTGTCCGTCGACGTCGCCCGGCGCGCCGGGCTCGGCGGCGTCGGCCACGGGGCTGTCGGTCCTCGACGTGGTGCTCACACCGTCTTGGACGAGCTGGACCGCCGCGGCGTTCCCGCTCCCCCCGTCGGGTACGTCACCGCTGGCTGCCGGGGCGCCACACGACCAGCGCCGAACCGGGCGTGGCCCGGGGCACGAGGTCGCGTCGGTAGGCCGCGTGGACGGCGGACTCGGCGGCGATCCGGCGGCTCTCGGAGACCTGCAGCTCCTCCAGCAGTTCGTGCACCCGGTCCTGCAGCGCCTCGACCTGGGACTCCAGCTCGATGATCCGCTTGATGCCGGCCAGGTTGACGCCGTCCTCCTGGCTCAGCCGCTGCACCTCCCGCAGCAGGGCGACCTCCCGCGGGCTGTACCGCCGTCCCCCGCCCGGGGTGCGGCCGGGGCTGACCAACCCCAGCCGGTCGTACTGGCGCAGCGTCTGGGCGTGCATGCCGGCCAGCTCGGCGGCCACCGAGATGACGAAGACGGGGGCGTCCTCGGCGACCGGCCGGGGCATCCGCCGCGGGTCGGGGGTGTTCATCGGACGCCGCCGCCCCCCAGCGCCGCGGTGATCTCCGGGCGGGGATCGTCGGGCAGCTCGGTGGCCAGCTTCTCGATCGCCTCGCGGGCGCCGGGGCTGAGCTTCCTCGGGACGGCGACCTCGACGGTGACCAGCAGGTCCCCGTGCGCCGCCTTCCCCTGCACCCCGCGGCCACGGACCCGGAACGTCCGCCCGCTGGCCGTCCCCGCCGGGACTTTCAGCGACACCGGGGTGTCCAGCGTGGGCACGGTCAGCGTCGTCCCCAGGGAGGCCTCGGCGAAGCTGATCGGCACCGTCAGGGTCAGGTCGCTGCCCGAGCGACCGAACAGCTCCGAGGAGCTGACGTGGACGACGACGAACAGGTCACCGGCCGGTCCGCCCCGGCGTCCCGGGGCACCCTTGCCGGCCAATCGGATGCGCTGTCCGTCCTTCACCCCGGCCGGGATCCGCACAGTGATCGTGCGGGTCTGGGTGGTGACCCCGCTGCCCCTGCAGTCCGGACACGGGTCATCGACCACCGATCCGGTGCCGCGGCACTCCCGGCAGGGCTCGGAGAACGCGAAGGCGCCCTGGCTGCGGCTGGTGACCCCGGCGCCGTTGCACACCGGGCAGGTGTGCGGGCTGGTGCCGGGCCGCGCGCCGCTGCCGTGGCAGGTGGCGCAGGTACCCGGGCTCTGCATGCGCAGCGGCACGGTCACCCCGAGGACGGCCTCGTCGAAGGCGAGCGTCGCCTCCGTCTCGACGTCCTGACCGCGGGCCGGCCCGGACGCGGCCTGGCTGCGACCGCGCGGCCCGGCGCCGGCGCCACCGCCGCCGAAGAGACCGCCGAACAGGTCGCCCAGGCCACCGGCCCGCCCACCGGCGGTGCCCGGGGAACCGGCGACACCGCCGAACAGGTCACCGAGGTCGAACGTCTGCCCACCGGCGCCGCCGGGGAAGCCGCCCGGCGCCCCCGCACCCGGGCGGAACCCGCCGGAGCCGAACAACCGGCGGGCCTCGTCGTACTCGGCCCGCCGCTTCGGGTCGGACAGGACGTCGTAGGCCTCCGAGACGTCCTTGAAGCGGGTCTCGGCGGCGGCGTTGTCCGGGTTCTTGTCCGGGTGCAGCTCGCGCGCCAGTTGCCGGTAGGCCTTCTTGATGGCCGCGGCGTCGGCGTCCTTGGGAACGCCCAGGGCCGCGTAGTAGTCCTTCTCGATGAAGTCACGGGTGCTGCTCAACGGGCGCCCCCTTCCTGCGGGGAACGGCCCCGGCGGGTGTCGCCGGGGCCGAACGGACGGTGGTGGGCGTGCTC
>JAOPWG010000509.1 GCA_025965775.1 Modestobacter sp.
CGCAGACCTTCGAGGACCTCATCGTCGACATCTCGCTGTTCCGGCCCGGCCCGGTCAAGAGCGACATGGTCACCCCGTTCCTGATGGCCCGGAACGGCTGGCGGGAGCCGGTCTACCCGCACCCGGCCCTGCAGCCGGCGCTGGAGCAGACCGCCGGGGTGGTGGTCTTCCACGAGCAGGTGCTGATGATCGTGGCGGAGATGACCGGCTGCAGCCTGGCCGAGGCCGACGAGGTACGCCGGGCGCTGGGGGAGAAGGACGCCCACCCGGAGGTACGGGCCTGGTTCATGCCGCGGGCAATGGAGAACGGCTTCGCCCCCCAGGTGGCCGAGCAGGTCTGGGCGGTGCTGGTCGCCTTCGGCTCGTTCGGCTTCTGCAAGGCCCACGCCGCGGCCTTCGCGCTGCCCACCTACCAGTCGGCCTGGTTGAAGACCCACCACACCGCGGCGTTCCTGACCGGGGTGCTCACCCACGACCCCGGGATGTACCCCAAGCGGCTGATCCTCGACGACGCCCGCAACTTCGGTGTCCGGGTGCTCGGCCTGGACGTCAACGCCTCGACCGGCACCTACCGGCTGGAGCGGGTAGAGGGGGCCGAGGAGGAGCCCGGGGCGGTGGCGCCCCGGCCGGCGTGGATGCCGGCGGCGATGCCCGACCCGGGCCGGTACGGCATCCGGCTGTCCCTGGCCGACGTCAAAGGCATCACCGAGGAGGAGGTGGCCCGCATCCAGGAGGGGCAGCCCTACCGCTCGCTCGCCGACTTCTGGCAGCGGGCCCGGGTGTCCCGGCCGGTGGTGGAGCGGCTGGTGCTGGCCGGGGGTTTCGACTCGGTCTACGGCTTCGAGGTCCGCGACAGCGAGGGCGGCCGGCCCGCCCGGCGCCGGGCGCAGCTGACCCGCCGCGACCTGCTGCTGCAGATCGGCGAGCTCGACCGGTGGAGCCGCAGCGGCGCCCGGGCAGCCGGTACGGGCCAGCTCGGCCTCGAGCTGTTCGGGTCCGAGCTGTCCGATCCCGGGGTGTTCGGCGCCGGGGCGGGGGAGGACGGTGGTGGGCCGCCCGAGTTCGTCTCCAGCGGGCTGCCGGAGTTCACCGACGCCGAGCGGGTGCGGGCCGAGCTGGAGGTGCTGGGCCTGGACGCCAGCCGGCACGTGGTCGAGTTCTACAAGCCCTTCCTGGCCGCGCTCGGAGCGGTCCCGGCCGGTGAGCTGCTCGAGTGCCGCAGTGGGGTGGAGGTGCTGGTGGCCGGGGTGAAGGTGGCCACCCAGACACCGCCGATCCGGTCCGGTCGCCGGGTGGTGTTCGTGACCCTGGACGACGGCACCGGCTGCGCGGACTCGACCTTCTTCGAGGACGTGCAGGGCCCCTATGCGGCCACGGTCTTCCACTCCTGGTTACTGGTCATCCGGGGGGTGCTGCGCCGCACCGGGCCGCGGGGGATCTCGATGCGGGCCACCGGCGCCTGGGAACTGCCGGCGCTGCACGAGGCGTGGGAGGCCGGCGGGCTGGAGGCGGTGGCCGAACTGATGGCCGCGCCGGGGGGCTACACCGAGCAGGCGATCGTCGGGGCGGCCGCCTCGCACGGCCCCCGCCCGGTGGTCGTGCGGCCGGTGCTGGTGCATCCCACCGGGTTCCGGATGTCCCCCTACGCCGACATCAAGCCCGCCGGGGACGACGCGAAGTCCTCGGCCCGCCGGGAGGCTGCCACCGCCCCGCGCAAGCTGTGGCACTCCAGCCCGGGCAGCTCGGGGCGGTGAGAGGTGGGGCACGGGCCCGGCGGGAGGGGGCCGGCCGGCGGTGGTGTCCTGGGCGCGACGCGGCGTCCCGGGGGAGAACCGTCTGTACGGGGGTGGCCCGCGTCGCCCGCCACTAGGCTCCGCGGGGTGCCACCTCCTGAGTCTGCCGCCGGCGTGCAGCCCCCTGCCCGGACCGCGGCGATCTGGGCCGCACTGTCCCCGGTGGTCGATGCCGGCACCCCCCTGCGGGTGCTGGACGTCGGCGGCGGCAGCGGCATGTTCGCCGTCCCGCTGGCCCAGCTCGGTCACGACGTCACCGTCGTCGACCCCAGCGCAGACGCGCTGGCCACGCTGCACCGCCGGGCCGACACCGCCGGCGTCGACAGCCGGGTCCGCGGGCTGCAGGGCGACGGCGACCGGCTGCACACCGTCCTCGGGGTCCCGGCCCGCGGGACGGCGACGGGTGAGGCCGGGCCGGAGGGGTACTTCGACCTCGTGCTCTGTCACTCGGTGATCGAGGTGGTCGACGACCCGGTGAGCACGCTGCGGGAGATCGCCGCCGTCCTACGTCCCGGCGGTCAGCTCAGCATCGCCACCGCCAACCGGGCCGGTGCGGTGCTCGCCCGGGCCGTCGCCGGCCACCCCGTGGAGGCGCGGGCGCTGCTCGACGACACCGACCCGGCCCCGGGCCGGGCCGGGCCGGCCCGCCGCCGGTTCAGCCCATCCGAGCTGCTCGACCTCGTCACCGGTGCCGGGCTGCTGCCAGGCGGGTGGCGCGGCGTCTCCGTCGTCGCCGACCTGCTCGGCGCCCCCTCCGACGCCGACCCGGCCGCCGTGCGCACCCTGGAACTGGCCCTGGCCGGCACCTCGCCCTACCGGGACGTCGCCACCGGCCTGCACGTGCTCGCCACCCGCCCGACGGCAGGCTGACGTACCCGATGAGCCTGCCCGCGGACCTGCAGCGACCGGTCTACGGCGCCGCCAGCCTGGCCGACGTGCTGCCCGGTGTCGCCGCCGCCCTCGGGGTGACGGT
>JAOPWG010000526.1 GCA_025965775.1 Modestobacter sp.
GCCGTAGCCGCCTCCCCCGGGGCCGTACCCGGGGCCGGAGCCGCCGCCGACACCCCAGCCGTAGCCGGTCTGCTGCGACCAGCGCTCGACGTCGGCCTGGGCCAGGCCGAGTGAGTCCTGGGCGAGCCGGTCGGCCAGCTGCGCCTCCCGGAGCCCGGTCACCGGGTCGCTCGAGGCAGCCGCGACGGCAGCGGACAGGTGCCGCTCGGCCTCGGCGAGGCGGGTGCGCGCCTCGCCGCCGACGGCCCCGCGCCGGGTGCTGATGAAGTCGCCGGCCGCGGCGACCCCGGAGCGCGCCGTGAGCAGCGCCTGGTCCAGCGCCGCCGAGGCCCGCTGCGCCTGGGTACGGGCGTCCCGGGCGCTCCGCAGCGCCTGCTGCAGGTCCGCCTCTGCCCCGTCCAGGCGCCGCAGCGCGGCCAGCGGGTCGGGGAGACCCCCGCCGGCCGGGCGGAGCACCTCACCGGCGGACGTCAGTGCCGCCTCGGCCCGGGCGACCGGGGTGCGCAGGTCTCCCCCGCCCGCTCCCCCCGTGACCGCCCGGGCCTCGGCCAGGTCCGCCTCGACCTGAGCCCGGGTTGCCGGGAGCCGCTGCTCCGCCGCGCCGAGGTCAGCGGCCAGCCGATCAACGGCGTCCAGGAGCGTGGCGCTCTGCGCCACGGCGTCCTCCGCCGTCCGCAGCTGGGACACCGACCGTGCGGGCTGCCCGGCCTGCTGCTCCTCGCGGGCCCGCTCCAGCGCCTGGTCGGCAGCCGCCAGCCGGGTCGCCGCCTCGCTGACGTTGCCCTGCACCGGCACGACCGCCGAGGGCGCATAGCGGGCGGCCAGCCCGGCCAGCCGCTGCTCGACCTGCGGCAGCCGCGCCTGGAGCTCCGCGATCCGCCGGGTGAGTTCGGCCAGCGCCTGCGGAGCCGTCCGTTCCCGGTTGCGCAGCTGTCCCAGCGCCTCGGCCTGGGCCCGGAGCCGGCGGTCGGCGGCCGTGGTCAGAGCCAACAGGTCGGTGAGCATCTGCCGCTTGGTCGGCTCGTCCTCCGGGATCTCGTCGTCGAGCAGTTGACGGATGCTGAAAGCCCGGCTCAGCTCGTCGCGGGAACCCGCGAGTTCCTCGTCGAGGCCGTGGACCGCCTCCTCGCCGAACTGGGAACGGGCGAAATCGAGGTCCAGACCTGCGGTGCGCACCCGCTCGTCGAGGTCGAGCAGCGCCTGGCTGGCCTGGTAGTTGAGCTGCTCGGTCGGGGTGCCGGCGTGCGGGTCCGACCGCGGCAGCGCGGTCACGGTCGGCTCGGCCACCTGGCGCCGCCGGCGGGCTCGGAAGAACAGGTAGGCCCCGCCGGCGAGCAGCGCCACCAGGACGATGGTGACCAGGGCCGCGCCGCCCCCGGAGCTGTTCGACGTCGTTCCGGAACCGGGGCCCGCCCCGCTTCCGGACCCATGGGTTCCCGACGTCTGCGCGGACGGCAGCCCGGCGGCGAACGCACTGACCGCCCCGACCCAGTCGTGGGCGGCGAGGCGCGGCTGGACCTTGCTGGTGAGCAGCTGAGTGACCGCTGCGTCGGAGAACACGCTGCCGTGGTGGGAGCCGTACTTGCCGTCGCCGACCGCCACGGCCAGCAACGCGTCGCTGGCCCCCAGCCCGCTTACCTGCGCCGTCTGCCGCGCCCAGGCCGAGCCCTCGGTGCCGTCGAAGCTCGTCACGAAGACCACGTAGAGCCCGATCCCGTGGTCGGCGGCGAGCCGGTCGACGGTGGACCGGACCTGGTCGGCCCCACCCCCGAGCACCCCGGCGGAGTCGGTGACCCGTTGGGTCAGGCGACCCGGGGGATCCGCCGATGCCGCCGGGGCCGCAGCGAGCAGCAACGCGGCGAGCAGGCCGAGGAGAACGGTCAGCCGACGCACGAGCACCTCCGGATCACGAGCACGGGAGTCGATCCTGCCCGTAGCCCGGACCGGACGCACCCGCCGGAGGGACGAACGACGCGTCGAGGTAGTGCCCGAAGGGCGATGGACGAGCCGCCGAGCAGCAAGGCGCCCGCGCCCGGGACGGCGTGCGGGTGCAGACCCAGGTTGCGCATGCAGACAGCCTGACGCCACCGCGATGCCCCGGACGGGTGCCGGCTGTCAGGTCCGGGCTCCCTCCCCGGCGAGGTCCTGCATCACCGAGAAGCGCGCGCCCCACGGGTCGGTCGCCACGGCGAACCGGCCGAACTCGGTGTCCATCGCCGGCACGGTGACCGCCCCGCCACCGGACACGACGGCGTCCAGCGCCGCGTCGGTCGAGGCCACCGCGAAGCAGGCGGCCCAGCCCGCGGGAGCGCCCTCGGCGCGGCCGCCGAGCCCGCCCAGCGGCCGGTCGGCCGTGGCGAAGGTCGTGTACCCCGGAGCGCCGGGGACCTCGTCGTAGGTGAAGCCGAACACCGCGGCGTAGAACTCACGGGCGGCGGCCGGGTCGTCGACGGTGGCCTCGTTCCACACCAGCGCGCCGGGCTCGTTGTAGACCTGCACGCCGGTGTTCAGCCCGCCCTGCCACAGCCCGAACGGGTTGCCCTGCGGGTCCAGCGCGATGGCCATGCGCCCCATCGGGCCGACGTCCATCGGGGGCACGACGAGCGTGCCACCGGCCTCGGGGATGCGGTCGGCCACCGCGTCGGCGTCGTCGGCGGCGAAGTACGTCGTCCACCGGGGCGGGTCGGACGGGTCCTGCTGCGGGCCGATGCCGGCGGCGTCACGGCCGCCGACCTGGCCGGTGACGTACCCGCCGTACTCCGGCTCCCCGCCGGTGTAGCTCCAGCCCAGGACAGCGGTGTAGAACGCCCGGGCCGTCTCGACGTCGGGTGCGCCCAGGTCGACCCAGCACGGCGTGCCGGTCGGCCAGGGGGTGTCTCGGGTGGGCATGGCTCCTCCTCGGGGTCGGGAGGCGACGTTCCCACCGCGCACCGACAGTTCCCGCCGCTCGGGGCCCGGCGTCTGTCGGTCGCCGCGCTGGGTGAGGGGTCCGGCACCGGGCGCACACCCGGCCAGGCGCCCGACCGCCGTCCGGGCGCCTGGCCGGGGAGGGCGTCAGGCGTCGATGCGGCGCCGGCCCTCGAACGCCCGCCCCAGGGTGACCTCGTCGGCGTACTCCAGGTCGCCGCCGACCGGCAGGCCGCTGGCCAGCCGGGAGACCGCCAGGCCCATCGGACCGACCAACCGCGCCAGGTAGGCCGCCGTCGCCTCCCCTTCCAGGTTCGGGTCGGTGGCGATGATCAGCTCCGTCACATGGCCGTTCATCAGCCGGGTCATCAGCTCCTTGACCCGCAGATCGTCCGGGCCGACGCCCTCGATCGGGCTGATCGCCCCACCGAGCACGTGGTACCGCCCCTTGAACTCCCGGGTGCGCTCGATCGCCACGACGTCCTTGGGCTCCTCGACGACGCAGATGACGTCCAGCGAGCGGCGCGGGTCCCGGCAGATGCGGCACTGCTCGCCCTCGGAGACGTTGAAGCAGATGCTGCAGAAGCGCACCTCGGCCTGCACCCGCTGCAACGCCGACACCAGCCGGCTGACGTCGGCCGACTCGGACGACAGCAGGTGGAATGCGATGCGCTGTGCGCTCTTCGGCCCGACGCCGGGGAGCCGGCCGAGCTCGTCGATCAGGTCCTGGACAGCGCCCTCGTACACGGTGCTCCTCGCATGGGTGGGGTCCCGGAGCCGCGTTCCCCGCGGCCCTGATCCCCCAGGGGTGGGTCAGAGGCCGGGCAGACCCAGGCCGCCGAGACCGCCCGTCACCGGCCCCATGGTGCGGGCGGCGAGCTCGTTGACCGCGCGGCCGGCGTCGCGGACGGCAGCGACGACGAGGTCCTGCAGGGTCTCGACGTCGTCCGGGTCGACGGCGGCCGGGGCGATGGTCAGCGCGGTCAACTCGCCGCTGCCGGTCATGGTGGCCGTGACCAGGCCGCCGCCGGCCGAGCCGGTCACCTCGGCGGCGGCCAGCTCCTCCTGGGCGGCGGCCAGCTGTTGCTGCATCTTCTGCGCCTGCTTCATGAGCTGCTGCATGTCGGGCTGGCCTCCGGGTCGCATGCCCCGAGGGTAGGTCCTCACCAGCCGGCGGCGGCACCGCCCGCGCCGGAACCCTCCCGCGGCTCAGCTGTCGATCGGGTGGGCGCCGAGCTGGGTCCGCAGCAGCTGCAGCGCAGCCTGCTCGGCGTCCAGCACCGGCGCGGCCTCGCGGTCGCCGCCGTCCGCGACGTCGGCGGCCCGTTCGGCCAGCAGCTCCTCGGCCTCGGCGGTCTCGGCCGCCCGGGTCGCGGCCCGCGCGGCCTCCGGGGTGGGAGGCGGGGCACCGGGAGCCGACTGGCCCGGGGTGTCGACGACGGCCTGCACCTTCCACCGGACACCGAGCAGCTCCTCCAGCGCCTGGCGGACGATGTCCTTGTTCAGGTCGTCCCCGAGCATCTTGGCCAGTGCCGGCGAGGTGGCCGCCAGGGTGAGCGTGCCGTGGGTCAGGTCGTGCACCTGCGCGCTCTTCAGCAGCGCCTCGGTCGTGCGCTTGTGCCGCTTCACCACCGACAGCAGCTCCGGCCAGATCCGGCGCACGTCGGCGGTGGTGAGCTCGCCGTCGGCGGCCGCCGGTTCGGGCGCGGCCGACACCAGCGGGGTCGGCTCGCCGCCACGCGGCGCCGGGGAGTGCTCGGCGGCAGCGCG
>JAOPWG010000528.1 GCA_025965775.1 Modestobacter sp.
ATCGTGGCGCCGGGGCCGTTGAACGTGGCGCGGTACTGGTCGTAGATCGCGGTGGTGAACGTCGGGAAGCGCAGCATCTGCAGCGCGCCGAACTCGCCGAGCAGGTGCAGGCTGCCCAGCAGGCTGCCACCGAGCACCGCGAGCGCGAGCAGCACCGGAGAGCGCCGCAGCCGGCCGCCCGAGCGCGCCGAGGACCGCAGGCCCCGCCGCGCCGGACGGGCCGGGGCGGCGGAACCTGCGGTCGGAATGGTGCCGGCGGTCAGAGCAGACCTGCTTCCTGCATCAACTCGGTGACCTTCGGCCCGTTGAGCGTGCCCGGGTCGACCTCCGGGGCCTGCAGCCCGTCCAGGGGCGGCAGGGCGTCGGCCGATGCGACGCCGTCGCCGACCGCGTACTCCAGGGCCGTGCTCTCGGCCGACCGCCGCTGGCCGTCGGCGCTGGTCAGGTAGGCGACCAGCTGCTGGGCCTCGTCGGCCTGGTCGGACGAGGCGATCACCCCGGCACCGGAGACGCTGACGAAGGCCCCCGGGTCCTGGTTCCCGAAGTAGTGCAGCTCCACGTTGGCGCTGTTGGCGCCGGACTCGGCCCGGTCCTTGTACCAGTAGTAGTGGTAGATGACCCCGGCTTCGATCTCGCCCTGGTTCACCGCGGTCATCACCGCAGTGTTCCCCTGGTACACCTGGGCGTTGTTCTTGAGGCCGGTCAGCCAGGTCCGCGTGGCGTCCTCGCCGCGCAGCGCGAGCACGGCGCTGACGATCGCCTGGAAGTCCGCGCCACCGGGCGCGATCCCGAACCGGCCCTTCCACGCCGGTTCGGCCAGGTCCAGCAGCGACGGGGGCAGCTGGCCAACGGTCAGCTTCCCGCTGTTGTAGGCCAGAACCGTCGACCGGGCGGCGAAGCCCACCCAGGAGCCGTCGGCCGGGCTGTACCGGCTGGGCACCTGCGCCAGCGTCGACTTCTCGACGGGCGCCAGGAGGCCCGCCTGGCCGACCAGATCGATCGAGGGGCTGTTCTCGGTGACGAAGACGTCGGCCGGCGAGGCCTTGCCCTCCGCGACGATCTGGTTGGCCAGCTCGGCGTCGTCGCCGCTGCGGATCTCGACCTTGATGCCGGTCTGTTCGGTGAACCCGCTGACCATCGCGTTGATGAGGTCGTCGTGCTGGGCGTTGTAGAGGGTGAGGGGCCCGGCGTCGGACGAGGCGCCCGCTGAACTCGCCGAGCCGCCGGAGTCGCCGCAGCCGGCGAGCAGGGCGGTCACGGTCAGGGTGGTGATCACTGCGGCGAAGCTGCGGGCGGATCTGGTCACGTGCATCCTCCGTCGGTGTAGGTGAGGCACACCTAACCACGGTCCCCTGGGTCGGCGACACCCGCCCCCGCATCCGGCGGCGGACGGCCACGGGTCCGGGCCATCGGTCCGGTCAGCCGGCGCCCGGCGGCACGGCGGTCCCCTCGTCCTCGAGCATCACCCCGGAGGCGCCCGGCTCCCGGGCGGCGGTCAGCAGGGCGGCCAGCGTGTCGCCGGCCTGCGCGTAGCCCAGCCCGTGCGGCGGGCGGAGGGTGGAGATGCGGTTCCGCTCGGCGTCGGTCCGGCCCGGCCGCGGGGCCCAGGTGAGGTAGAGACCCGGGCTGTCGGCCGAGCTCAGGGCCGGCCGCTCCCCCACCAGGACGACGACCACCCGCGCACCCAGCGCCGCGCCGACCGGATCACCCGGCGCCACCCGGGCCTGGTGCGCGCGCACCAACGGCGCGACGGTCCAGCCCGGCATCCGTTCGAGCACGGCCGCGACGGTCCCGGCGGCATGGTCGTGCACCGCCCGCGGCGAGAGCGGTCCCGTCGCTCGCGGACGCCACCGCGCGGGTGCGCGAGCACGGCGGAACCGTCGTGGTGGAACCGTTCGCCATCGCCGCGGTCGGCCGGGACGGCTACGCCGTCGACCCCGCCGGGTTGTTCATCGGGTTGCACGAGCACGACCCGGAGGCCCGCTGACCGGTCACATCCGGGCGCCGCCGCCGAGGTCGGTCAGGTCGTCCCGCTTCACCACGGATCGCCCGGCTCCAGCCCCACCGCGGCCGCCGGCCGGGCGCCGGGTCCAGCGGGGGTCGGCCGGTGCGGGAGCCGGACCGGTGCGAGCGGGGCGTCGGCCACGGGGCCGACCGTCGCGCCCGCACCGGCCGGGGCGGAACCGGTCAGTCGACGGCGAGCAACTGCAGGTCGCGCACGTAGCTACCGGCTCCGCCGCGCACCCGGACCGCGACCGGGCGCAGGCCGGCGGCCACCGGCAGCAGCCAGCCCTCGTCGGGGTGCGGGAGCGCCGGCCGCCGGATCCGGTCGCCGTCCAGACCCAGGACGAGGACCGCGGCGACCACGGCGAGCAGGGCGACCGTGCCCAGCGCCATGGGCAGCCCGGCTTGCTCGGCCAGGAAGCCGATCACCGGCGGACCACCGAGCAGCCCGGCGTAGCCGACAGTGGTGGACAGGGCGACGCCGGAGGGGCCGCCGAGGGCTCCTGCCCGGGCGATCGACAGCGGGAAGACGTTGGCCAGGCCGAGGCCGACCAGCGCGTAGCCCGCCAGCGCGACCGGCAGGGACGACGTGGTGACCGAGGTCAGCACACCGGCGGCGGCCAGCAGCGCCCCGCCGACCAGCAGCCGGCGCTCGCCGAGGGCGAGGACCAGCTGCCCACCGGCCAGCCGGCCGACGGCCATCGCGCAGGAGAACCCGGCGTACCCGGCCGCGGCGAGCGCCGGCGCGGCGTGCAGTTGCTCCCGCAGGTGCAGCGCGCCCCAGTCGCTGAGCGCCCCCTCGCCGTAGGCAGTGGCCCCGGCGACCGCGCCGAGCAGCACCAGGGCGGCGGTGGGACGGCGGTCGGCGGGGTGCCCGGCTGGCCGGCGGTCCGGGCGCTGCCGGGCGGGGTCGCGGTCGGCCCCCACCAGGACCGGGGCGGCCCAGGCCATCGCGGCCAGGCCGACGACCGCCACCCCGGTCAGGTGGACGGGGACGGGCAGCGCCGTCGAGACCAGCCCGCCGGCCAGGGCGCCGAGCAGGCCACCGCCGCTGAACGCCGCGTGCAGCCCGGACAGCAGAGGCCGGCCGGCCCGGGCCTCGAGCTGGATACCCAGGCTGTTGGCGGCGACGTTGACCATGCCGGTGGCGGCACCGAAGACCAGCAGTGCGGCGCACAGCGCCGGCACCGAGCCGGCCAGCCCGGGCAGCACCGCGACGGCGCTCACCCCGACACCGGCCACGGCGCTGACCAGTCCGGGGCCGAGACGGGCGCACAGCGCGCCGGTGAGCTGCATGCAGGCCAGGGCGCCGAGCGACAGGCACAGCAGCGCGAAGCCCAACGCGGTGGACCCGGCGCCCGTCGTGGCGCTGACATCCGGTACGCGGGCAGCCCAGCTGCCGAAGACGACGCCGTCGAGGGCGAACAGCACGGCGACGGCGACCCGTAGCCGGCCCAGCGGCGGGAGCGGGGCCCGGCCGGCGGCCGAGCGGACCAGACCCGCGACGGGGGCGCGGGCGCGGGCGAGGACGTCGGGACGAGGAAGGACAACAGAAGCAGGCATGGGACCTCAGCAGAGGGAGCGGGGCCAGCCGGCCAGCGGCGGCCAGGGGGTCGGAGGAGCACACGACCTCGGGCGCTGACTCCACGGTCCCCCATGAAGGTGGGCGTTGTATGTCAGACGCGTGACAGGACGACGTGACTGTGCCCACGCCGGTCCCGGGCGGGTTGCCGCGGTGACGTGACGCACGCAGGGGCGCGCTCATGACCGGGTCCTTCGCACGGGGGGCTGATCGCCGGTGCCACCGGCACCCCCGCCCTGCAACGCCGTGGGCGACCTCGACATGGCCCTGCGCGGCCCGCAGGCGCCGGCCGTCCTCGCCCGCCGGGCCGGGGGGTCAGGGGCGCCAGGCGGGGTCGCGGCCGGTCAGGCCGAGCGTGCGGTCGAAAGCCGGGGCGTCGGCCGGGACGTCGACCTCGGGGCCGTACCAGCCGCCCTCCCGGCCCATCCCGACCAGTGGCTGCACCGCGGCCAGGGTGCTGCGGCCCAGCTCCTCGGCGACGTCGTAGGGCGCGCCGACGGCGCGGGCGAGGTCCCAGCCGTGCAGCAGGAACTCGGCGAGCATCATCGGGCCGACCACCGCGGCCGGCATCGGCGCGGTACCCATCAGGGTCTCGCCGTCCCAGGCGGCCGGGTCGGCCCAGGCGTGGCGGCCGCGTCAGCCTCCTGACTCCTCCTCGCCGGCGCGGTCGAGCGCCGCCAGCAGCCAGCCGGGGCCGGCGATCCGGGCCGTGCCGGGCAGCCGGGCGCGCAGCCCCCGGTCGGCAGTCACCACCAGCAGCTCGTCGTCCCCGCCCGCCAGCTCCGCGGCGGTGGCGGCCAGCGCCTCGTCCCCGCTGCCCGCGGCACGCACCAGCTGGACGCCGTCCTGGTCGGGCACCTCCCGGGCCTGCCCCTCGACCACCACGACCACGCCGGTGACCGGCACCGGCTCGCCGTCCGGACCGGCCGGCGTGCGGCCAGGCAGCGCGGCCAGCCGGGTGAGCAGCCGGCCGGTGGCGCCGGCGCGGTCCCGCCACCAGGCGTCCGGCCGGGAACCCACCACGTTGGCCGCGTCGACCAGCACGACGGTCACGGTCAGCGGCGCCGGACCGCACCGAGGGCGGCAGTCCCGAGGAACAGCACGAAGCCGACGACGGCCAGCCAGAACAGGCCCTTCACCACGGCCCCGATGACGGCCAGGGCCACCCAGACGATCAGCAGCACGAGCAGGAAGCGCAGCACCACCGGACCCCCTCCCGCACCGGGAGCGCCCCGATGCCCAGGGGCCGACAGTAAGCCACCCCCGGGGGCGGTCAGCCGCTCCCGGGCGCGCCGGGCCGCGAGTCGCCCATGACCGCCACCGAGGTAGGGGGCACCCCCGGGTCCGCGGTCCCGGTCGACGCCACGGCCTCAGCCGAGGAAGCCCTCCACCACCGGCGCGAGCTCGTGGGCCTCGGTGACCAACGCCAGGTGACCGCCGCGGTAGAGGTGCAGCTGCGCGTCCGGGATCAGCCGGGCCATCAGCCGCGGGTTGGCCTCGGGGATGATCGGGTCGTCGTCACCGGCGAGCACCAACGTCGGCTGCCGGATCAGCCGGAGCAATGGCAGGCTCGTCCAGCCGGTGCCCGCCGCCAGCTGGTAGTAGTAGCCCCGCCGGGGGCCGAGCCGGGACTGCGTGTGCAGTGCCCGGGCCGCCCACTCGGGGTGGTCGCGCATCGTGCCGCCGTAGATCTCACCGGCGATCTGCCGGGCGTAGCCGGGGTCGCGGTGCCGCCGAGGGGTGAGCATCTTCGACAGCACCCGCGGGTGCGCGGGGACCATCAACGACCCCATGCCGGTCGCCGCCAGGACGAGTCGCCGGCACCGGCTCCGGTGCTGCACGGCGAACTGCTGCGCCAGACCGCCACCCCAGGAGAAGCCGAGAACGTCGACCGGATCACGGTGACCGAGCTCGGTGAGCAGCCCGGCCACGACCGGGCTGAAGGTCATCTTCGTGTAGGGCAGCACCGGCCGGGGTGACCCGCCCACTCCCGGGACGTCGCAGCGGATCACCTCCCGTCGGGGGTCCAGCGCGTCGACGAAGGGCTGCAACACCGCCAGACTGGCGCCGATGCCGTTCATCAGCAGCAGCGGCGGGAGCGTGCCGTCACCCGGGCGCACGCTGACCCGCAGC
>JAOPWG010000066.1 GCA_025965775.1 Modestobacter sp.
CAGCCGCAGGTCAGGCGGTGAGCGTCACGTGCTCGTTGGGCACGCAGTGCGTCATGACCAGGTCTCCGACGTTGCGGGGACCGTTCTTGCCCAGGTTGGCCGCACGCTGGAGCTCTGCCTCGGTGAGAGTCTGCGTCTGCAGCGGCGGCAGCCCGCGGACGTCGTCGGCGCTGATGCCCAGACCGTCGCCGACGCGCTGGCCCAGCTCGTCCTCGGCCATGAACAGGTGCCAGACCATCCGCTCCTGGATCGGGCGGTCGCACTGGGACAGCCCGTCGACCAGGTTGGCCACCAGGTCGTCCTTCTCCCACTGCTCCGACAGCAGGTAGCGCTGACCGGCCTGCGTGTAGTCGTCGGTGCGCGGGATCCGCTTGCGGGTGAGCCGGCCGGTGATCTCCGGGCCCTGCTCGTCGTGCGTGGGGTACTCGGCCTCACGCAGGCCGCCCAGGATCGACGGCTCGTAGTTGACGTGCGGGTTCTGGCCCGGGCCGAGGTCCACGCCGTAGGCCATCTGGCCGTCACGCTGGTTGGTGGCGACCCGGGCGTTCTTGGCCGAGTTCACCGGCAGCTGCAGGTAGTTCGGGCCCACCCGGTAGCGCTGGGTGTCGGAGTAGGAGAACGTCCGGCCGACCAGCATCTTGTCGTCGGAGAAGTCCAGCCCGTCGACGAGCACGCCGGTGCCGAAGGCGATCTGCTCGCTCTCGAGGAAGAAGTTCTCCGGCGTGCGGTTCAGCGTCATGGTGCCGACCTTGCGCAGCGGGAACTCGTTCTCCGGCCAGACCTTGGTGTCGTCCAGCGGGTCGAAGTCCAGCTCGGGGTGGTCGTGGTCGTCCATCAGCTGGACGTGCAGCTCCCACTGCGGGAAGTCCCCGGCCGCGATGGCGGCGTAGAGGTCCTTGGTGTGCGCGCCGAGCTCGGTGGCCTGCACGGCGGCGGCGTCGGCGGCGGCGTGCGACTTCACGCCCTGCTTGGGCAGCCAGTGGTACTTGACCAACTTGGTCTCACCCTCGGCGTTGACCCACTTGTAGGTGTTCACGCCGAAGCCCTGCTGGTGCCGGTAGCTGGCCGGGACGCCCCGCGGGCTGAACACCAGCGAGATCATGTGCAGCGCCTCGGGCGTCTGCGAGATGAAGTCGAAGACCCGGTTGGCGATCTGGCGCTCGAAGGTGACCGGGTCCGGCTTCTGGGAGTGGATGAAGTCGGGGAACTTGATGGCGTCCCGGATGAAGAAGACGGCCAGGTTGTTGCCGACGAGGTCCCAGTTGCCGTCCTCGGTGTAGAACTTCACCGCGAAGCCGCGCGGGTCACGCGCCGCCTCGGAGGAGTCCCGGCCACCGGCCACGGTGGAGAACCGGATCGCCAGCTCGGTCTTCTTGCCCTTGGTGTTGAACAGCTTGGCGCGGGTGTACTTCTCGATCGGTTCGTCACCGACGGTGCCGTCGGCCTCGAAGTAGCCGAAGGCCGTGGCGCCACGGGCGTGCACGACACGCTCCGGGATGCGCTCCCGGTCGAAGTGGCTGATCTTCTCGAGGAACTGGTAGTTCTCCAGCGTCGCGGGGCCGCGGGCCCCGACGGTGCGCTGGTTCTGGTTGTCGTAGACCGGATGGCCCTGACGGTTGGTCAGGACGCCGGCGTTCTCGACTGCGGTCATGCTTCCACTCCCTCGGTTGACTCAACGGAACCCAACACGTGCTTCCTGCGCTCGACCTGACAGTCGGCGCAGAGCCCCCAGAAGACGACCTCGGCCTCGTCGACCACGAACCCCGCCGCCTCCGACGGGGTCAGGCACGGCGCCGCCCCCACGGCACAGTCGACGTCGGCGACCACGCCGCACTCCCGGCAGACCAGGTGGTGGTGGTTGTCACCGACCCGCAGCTCGTAGAGCGCCGGCGCGCCGGCGGGCTCGATGCGGCGGGCCAGGCCCCCGCCGACCAGCGCCTTGAGCACCCCGTAGACCGCCTGCGGCGAGATCGAGGGGTGCACGGCGCGGGCAGCGGTGGCGATGGTGTCGGCGTCGACGTGCGGGTGTTCCGCGAGGACCCCGAGCACGGACAGCCGGGGCCGCGTGACACGCAGCCCCGCCGCGCGCAGCCGGTCTTCCCACGTCGTCTCCATCACCGCTCACTCAACCGCGTTGTCTTGAATGAGTCAAATGACGACGGCGCGAACCCGCACTGTCGTCCCGGTGCCGCGCCGGGAGTCGACGCCCCGGGTCGCTCAGGCGAAGACGATGGTCTTGGCGCCGTCCACGATGACCCGGTCCTCCACGTGCCAGGTGACCGCCTGGGCGAGCACCTGGCGCTCGACGTAGCGGCCGACCCGGCGCATGTCCTCGACGGTGGCGCGGTGGTCGATCCGGGCCACCTCCTGCTCGATGATCGGGCCGGCATCCAGCTCCGGGGTCACGTAGTGGGCGGTGGCCCCGATCAGCTTCACGCCCCGGTCGGCCGCCGCCTGGTAGGGGTTCGCCCCGACGAAGGCCGGCAGGAAGCTGTGGTGGATGTTGATCAGCCGTTCGGGGAAGCGGTTGCAGAAGTCGGCCGAGACGATCTGCATGTACCGGGCCAGCACCACCAGGTCGGCGTCCCCGACGAGTTCCAGGGCCTGGGCCTCGGCCGCCGCCTTGGTCTCCGGGGTCACCGGCACGTGGTGGAAGGGCACGCCGTGCGCGCGGGCCACGGGCTCGAGGTCGGGGTGGTTGGAGACGATGACGGAGATGTCCGCGCGCAGGTCCCCCGACCCGACCCGGTAGAGCAGCTCCTGGAGCACGTGGTCGGCCTTGGAGACGAAGACGGCCAGCTGCGGCCGGTGCGCGGCCTCGGTCAGCCGCCAGGTCAACTGGAACTCCCCCGCCAGGGCGGCCAGCCCGGCCTCCAGGTCGGCCCGCCGGGTCGCCAGGTCGGCGAGCACGAACTCCAGTCGCAGGGTGAACGTGCCCCCCACCGGGTCGGAGGAGTGCTGCTGGGAGTCGATGATGTTGGCCCCGGCGTCGGCCATCAGCCGGCTCAGGACGGCGACGATCCCCGGCCGGTCCGGGCACCGGACGACGAGCCGGCCGACGTCGGTGAAGCGGTCATCGCGAGGATCGGCAGCAGACACGCGCGGCATCGTCCCAGGACCGGCCCCTTCCCCTGTCGGGGGGTCGCCGGGTCAGACCGCCGGCAGCGACGTGCGGTGCCGGGCGTCGACGTCGAACAGATCGCCGACCTCCGCCACCCGGGCGAGCACGGCGGCGGTGTCGAAGCGCAGGGTGTCCGGGTCGGCGCCGTCCCGGACTGTGTCCACCTCGTCCCAGCCGATCGGCGTGGAGACCGTGGCAAGGGGCCGCGCGCGCAACGAGTAGGGGGCCACCGTCGTCTTCGCCGTGTTGTTCTGGCTCCAGTCGACCAGCACCTTGCCCGGCCGCAGGGCCTTCTCCATCCGCCAGACGACGTCGTCGGGGGTCTGCTCGGCGAGCTGCTGGGCCAGCGCCTTGGCGTAGCGACTGGGATGCTCCGGGTCCGCGCACCGGATCGGCGCGTAGACCTGCAGCCCCTTGGAGCCCGAGGTCTTCACGACCGGGTCGAGGCCGTCGTCGACCAGCCGTTCCCGTAGCCGGTGCGCGACCCTGGCGCACTCGGTCACGCCGGCACCCGGACCGGGGTCCAGGTCGAGCACCAGCAGGTCGGGCGGCTCGGCCCGGTCGCTGCTGCCGATCCGCCACTGCGGGACGTGCACCTCCAGCGCGGCCAGGTTCGCCGACCAGACCAGGTCCGGGACCGACTCCAGCAGCACCATGTCCAGGGTCTCCCGCCCCCGGGAGCTGCCCGGGGAGGGGACGGTCACCCGGCGCACCCAGGCCGGGGCGTGCCGG
Organism: Modestobacter sp.; assembly: GCA_025965775.1. Classification (GTDB taxonomy): domain Bacteria; phylum Actinomycetota; class Actinomycetes; order Mycobacteriales; family Geodermatophilaceae; genus Modestobacter. The sequence goes on from JAOPWG010000066.1 coordinate 3,854, forward strand.
GCGGTGTTCTTCTCGAAGAACGCCTGGCCCGCCAGGCCCTCGGGCCAGCGGGTGAAGGTGACCGGCCGGCCGGCGACGTGCGGCAGCAGCACCGGGGCGATCCGGACGTAGTAGTCGATGACCTGCGCCTTGGTGAACCCCACGTCGGGGAACAGCACCTTGTCCAGGTTGGACACCTCGAGCTGGCGCCCGTCGATGTGCACCCGCTGCCGGCTCACGGGGCCTCCTCGCTGGCGCTCGTCGCCCACCTTCGTCCTGGCGCTGTGCCCACCGGTTCGCTCGCGAGCTCGCTCACGGCTCGACCACCACGTCGGTGGGACGGACGTCCTCCCGCAGCCCGCGCCAGGAGGGGTGCCGCAGCCGGCCCTCCCTGGTCCACTGGGTGTAGGCCACCTCGCCGACCAGGTCGGGCTCGACCCAGTGCGCGCCGCGGGTCACCTCCCGGGGCAGGATCCCGACGAACGGCGACGTCGTCCGGGGGGTGACCCGCGCCGCGAGGTCGGCCAGCGCCGCGGCCGTGAACCCGGTGCCGACGTGCCCGGCGAACACGAACGCCCCGGTGTCGTCGTGCACGCCCAGCAGCAGGGAGCCGATGCCGCCGGCCCGGCGCCCGGCGCCGGACCGCCAGCCGCCGACGACCACCGCCTGGGTCCGGGTGTTCTTCACCTTCCGCCAGTCCGGGCCGCGCCCGCCGGGACGGTAGGACGAGTCCAGCCGCTTGGCGACGACGCCCTCCAGGCCGTTCTCCAGGCTGGCCGCCCGCACGTCGGCGCCCACCCCCGGGACGTCGCCGCGGAACCACGGAGTGGTCGTCCACCGGCCCACGGTCAGGCCGAGGGCGTCCAGCCGCTCCCGCCGCTGCGTGTAGGGCAGCGCCAGCAGGCTCTCGCCGTCCCAGGCCAGCAGATCGAAGACCAGGTAGCTGACCGGGGCCGCCGCGGCCATCCGCGCGACCTCCGGACCGGAGCGGTGCATCCGGCCCTGCAGCAGCCCGAAGTCCGGCCGGCCGCGCGGGTCCAGGGCCACCACCTCGCCGTCCAGCACCGCGTCGTGGCCGGCGAGCGGGTCGGGCAGCCGGCCGAGTTCGGGATAGGTGGCGGTGACGTCGTTGCCGCTGCGGGCGCGCAGCCGCAGCCGGCCGCCCCGGACGTGGGCCAGCGCGCGCACGCCGTCCCACTTGAACTCGTAGCCCCACCGCAGGTCGTCGGCGGGCGGCAGCTCGCCGAGGGCGGCCAGCATCGGCGGCAGGTCCTCCGGGACGCCGGCGGCCACCGGGGCGCCCGAGGGCGGATCCGGGTCGGTTGAACGCGCCGCAGGCGTCGGGTTCCCCACCGGAGGTGCGTGGTCGAGCTTGCGTATGTTCCAGCTGCCGTCGGCCAGCCGGAACAACACGTAGCGGCCGGCCAGCCGGGCCCCGTCGAAGGCCACGGTGACGTGGTCGGGGGCCCACTTCTCGGTGGCGTAGCGGCCGGCGTCCCAGATGCTGACCTGCCCGCCGCCGTACTCCCCGGCGGCGATGGTGCCGCTGAACGAGGCGTACTCCAGCGGGTGGTCCTCGGTGGGCACCGCGAGCCGGTTGTGCCCCGGCTCGGTGGGCGGCCCCTTCGGCACCGCCCAGCTCTTCAGCACCCCGTCCCGCTCCAGCCGCAGGTCCCAGTGCACCCGCTCGACCGCGCCGGGCGCCCCGCCCCGGGGGGTGTGGTGCTCGTGGACGACGAAGGTGTCGCCGTCCCCGGCCGGCAGCGGTCGTCCCTCGGGCGGGACCGGCTCGGCCGTGCGGTCAGGGTCGCGCCGGGCCCGGTAGGTGGCCAGCGGGTCGGCGGGGCCGGACGTGTCCAGCGGGGGCATGCGGGGGCGGCCGGCCGCGGGTCAGGCGGTCTTGCGCGGCCGGGCGGCCCGCTTGGCCGGCTTCTCCGCGGTGTCCTCGGCCGCGGCCTTCTTCGCCGGCGCCTTCGCGGCGGCCTTCTTCGCCGGCCCCTTGGCCGGGGCGGCCTTCTTCGCCGCGGTCTTCTTCGCCGGCGCCCGCTTCGCCGTGGGCGCCGTATCGGCATCTGCGGCGCCGCTGGCCTCGTCCGAGGTCTCGTCCGAGGTGTCGTCCCGGCCGGCCGGCGCCTGACCGCCGGCCCGCTCCACGCTGCGGCGCAGCGCGCTCATCAGGTCGACGACGGCGCCGCCGTCGGCGTCGGCAGCCTCCGGCGCCTGCTGCACCTCACCGCCGGACTGCTTGGCCTCCAGCAGCGCGGCCATCGCCTCGCGGTAGTCGTCGGTGAACGCCCCCGGGTCGAAGTCGCCCGCCATGGTCGAGATCAGCGACTCGGCCATCCGCAGTTCCTGCGGCCGGACCGGGACGTCCTCGTCGAGGAACCCGAAGCTGGGACGACGGATCTCGTCGGGCCAGCGCATCGTGTGCAGCACCAGCACGCCCTCGCGCACACGCAGTGCGGCCAGCGACTCCCGCTGCCGGATCGCGATCTTGGTGATCGCCACCTGGCCGGCGTTCTCCAGCGCGGTGCGCAGCAGCACGTAGGGGCGGGTGGCCACCCCGTCGGGCTCCAGGTAGTAGGTCTTCTCGAAGTGGATCGGGTCGATCTGCGCCTGGTCGACGAACTGCAGCACCTCGATCTCGCGCCTGGTCGCCAGGGGCAGCTCCTCGAAGTCCTCGTCGGTGAGCACGACCAGCTGGCCGTCGGGGAGCTCGTAGCCCTTGGCGATGTCGCCGTACTCGACCTCCTCGCCGTCCACCGAGCAGACCCGCTTGTACTTGACCCGGCCACCGTCGGTCTTGTGCACCTGGTGGAAGCGGATGTCGTGGTCCTCGGTCGCCGAGTACAGCTTCACCCCGATGCTGACCAGGCCGAAGGAGACCGCGCCACGCCAGATCGACCGCACGACCGCCTCCT
>JAOPWG010000079.1 GCA_025965775.1 Modestobacter sp.
CCCGCACGGTATGTGTCCGCAACGCTGCCGCGGCTGCCGTTCCCCGACGGCGCATTCGACCTGGTGCTGTCCTCGCACCTGTTGTTCACCTACGCCGACCGGCTCGACGCGGACTTCCACCTGGCCGCGCTGCTGGAGATGGTTCGCGTCAGCCGCGGCCAGGTCCGCATCTACCCACTGGTCGACCAGGCTGGCCAGCCGCTCCCGGACCTGCTCGACCAGCTACTGGCGATGCTCGCCGCCGAGGGGCTGGAGACCACCGTTCGCGACGTCGACCACGAGTTCCAGCGCGGCGCCCGGACCATGCTGCAGCTCGGACTCCACCAGCGCCGAGGCGACCGGCGACGCCAGCACCACGTCGTAGGGGCTCGTCTCTGGCCTCCCCCTGCGGGGGCCCGGCCCGGGCGCTGCGCCGGGCAGTTCCCTGGTCGGTCCGGTAGGCCCCTGGTCGGTTCGCCGGAGCCGAACTGACCGGGAGGCCTACGTGCTGGCCTGGGCGTTCACTGCATCGGCGGGTCGATTGGTCAGTTCGGGCAGGTTCTTCGCACGAGAGAGCACCCCGGGGCGGCATCGCAATTCACTACCGATAGCGGCATTGTCTTGGCGTCACACTTGTCCGAGGCATGCGATTGGCGCAGACCTGCTTGTCACGCCGAGCTTCGTGGCACACAACGCGTAGGAGTGGGCGGCCGGAAGATCGCTCGCTCGTGCAGTGGCGAGCCGTGCCCGGCGTCCCGTGCGTCCGGGCCAGAGCGAGCATGCCCGCCACCATGACGAGCGCGGGAACGTCGCCGAACCACCGCGCGACCAGCACCGCGCCCACCGCGTAGAAGGCGGCCGCCAGCACGATCAGCGCCACGCCCGGACCCGAGCCCTCCACACCCGGCAGAACGACAACGCCACCGAAGCTCAGGCCGGAAAATCACGGCTGCGGCTGGGGGAAGGCGTGGCGTCCGGGGGCAACGCAGCAGAACTCGTTGCCCCGGGGGTCGGCCAGCGCGCGGTGGTCGTGGGCGTCCAGGTAGAGGTCCTCGAACCGGGCCGGGGACGAGGCGGGGGAGTCGGCCATGATCGAGCGGGGTAGGCGGCGGGCGTGACGGTGATCATCGGGACGTCGGGCTGGCAGTACCGCGACTGGCGCGGCCGCTTCTACCCGCCGAAGCTGCCGCAGCGGCTGTGGCTGGAACACCACGCCGCTCACTTCGCCACCGTCGAGAGCAACAACGCCTTCTACCGGCTGCCCGAGAAGACCACCTTCGAGGCCTGGCGGGAACGCACGCCCCCGGATTTCCGCTGGGCCGTGAAGGCCAGCCGGTTCCTCACCCACATCAAGCGGCTGCAGGACCCGGAGGAACCGGTCGTCCGGCTGATGGAGCGGGCGGCCGGGCTGGGTGACCGGCTGGACGCGGTCCTGCTGCAGCTGCCGCCGACCCTGCGGGCCGACGTCGACCTGCTGCGGGAGTGCCTGGCCCAGTTCCCGGCCGGAACCCGGGTGGCCGTCGAACCGAGGCACGAGAGCTGGTGGACCGACGAGGTACGGGCCCTGCTGGAGCGCTACGGGGCCGCGCTGTGCTGGGCCGACCGGGACGAGTCCCCGCTGACCCCGCTGTGGCGCACCACCGACTGGGGCTACCTGCGGCTGCACACCGGTGCCGCCGACCCGTGGCCGCGCTACCGGCCGGAGACCCTGCAGCTGTGGGCCGGGCGACTGGCCGCGGAGTACGGCCCGGACGACGACGTCCTCGTGTACTTCAACAACGATCCTGGCTGTGCGGCGGTGATCGACGCCGTCGTCTTCGCCGAGGCGGTGCGTCGCACCGGCCGGCCGGTGACGCGGGTGCCCACCCTGCCGGAGGCCATCGGAGCCGCCTGGGCGGGGTGACCTGGGACCCGGCCGGGAATGCCGGCCGGGCCCCGGGTCCCACCGGGGGAACTCAGTCGTTGCCAGCGTGGCCGGAGCGGGAGCCGTGGCCGGAGCCGTGGCCGGATTCGTCGCCGGCCTGCTGCTGGGCACGCTCGGTGGCGTCAGCCTGGTGGCGGCCCTGCTCACGGGCCTGCTCGGCGGCCTGCTCGGCGGCGTCGCGCTGCTCCTTGGCCTGCTCGCGGGCCTGCTCGCGGGCCTGCTCGGCGGCCTGCTCGGCGGCGTGGCGCTGCTGGTCGGCCTGCTCGCGCGCCCGCTCAGCGGCGGCCTTGGCCGCATCCCGCTCGGCATGCGACGTCGTGGCGAACGAGTCGTCCGCATGCTCCGCGTCGTCGTCACCCGTGCCGTGGTCGTCGCCGGCCCCGTTCGTGCCGGTGCCGTCGTCCGACCCCGGCGAGTCGTCCGTCGCCGTGCCGGTCGCCGCGGTCGGGGTGGCGTCGGTCGGGGTGGCGTCGGTCGGGGTGGCCTCGGTCGGGGTGGCCTCGGTGCTGCCGCTGTCGTCGACCGATGTCCCCCCGTCGGCGGGGGCGTCCGCGGCGTTCGGCGCGTTGAACGGCGTGACCGTCTCGATCACGCTCGCCACACCGTCCTGCACCGGGCCGGGCAGGGCACCGACCGCGCCGGCGCCGGTCACGCCGGCGAGGGCAATGCCCAGCCCGGCGGTTGCCTGGGTGATCACCCCCGCTGAAGCGACCTTGGCGATCAGGGCGGTCAGGCCGTGGATGATGAACATGGGGCGACTCCTGGCGGTGCACATGCGGCGCGCGTTCGGCGCCTGTTGCCCACTCCATCGGCCGGTACCGCCGGCACCTGGAGTCGATTCGGCAGCAGAACACCCGAACAGGTGTCACCTGCCTCGCTCACAGGTTGGCCGAGGCCTCCGCGTGGTAGACGCCGAGCTGCTCGGCGGCCTGCTGCAGCACATCCTGGACGGCGAGGGTGTCGGCCAACGGCATGACCGCGCTCTCCGTGCGTCCGGCCCGCACGCACTCGGTGACCTCGATCAACTCGTGCGCGTAGCCACCGCCGAGCTGCGGGCGGGTGATCGTCTCGGGCTCGGCGTCCCCCCGGTGCAGCACGATCGTCTGCGGGTGGTGGAAGCGCGGCAGGACGTCGATCCAACCCTCGGTGCCGTAGACCCGGGCCTGCCCGGGCAGCGCGTTGCGCAGCGAGGTCATCAGGGCGGCCGAGCGACCGTCGGCGTACCCGAGCAGCAGCGAGGCCTCGGCGTCCACGCCGGTGGAGAAGCGTGAGCCCGTGGCAGTGACCGTGTCCGGGGTGCCCAGCAGCATCTGCGCGAAGGAGACGACGTAGACCCCGAGGTCCAGGAGCGCACCGCCGCCGAGCTCCCGGGCGAAGAGCCGGTCAGCCGGGTCGAAGGCCCGCGTCACGCCCAGGTCGGCCTGCACGGAGCGCACCTCGCCGATCGCGCCCTCCGCGACGAGCTCCCGCAGCCGGACGACGGCCGGCTGGAACCGCGTCCACATCGCCTCCATGACGAAGATGCCGTCGGCCCGGGCCCGGGCGACCACCTCGGCCGCGCCGGCGGTGGTGGCGGTGAACGCCTTCTCCACCAGCAGCGCCTTGCCGGCGCGGAGCGCCGCCAGTGCGACGGCAGCGTGCTGCGGGTGCGGCGTGGCCACGTAGAGGACGTCGACGTCGGGGTCGGCGACCAGCTCGGCGTAGGAGCCGTACGCCCGCTGGAGGTCGTGGCGCCCGGCGAAGTCCTGCGCGCGGTCCAGGGAACGGGACGCCACGGCCACCGCCCGGGCGCCGGGGACGACGGCGAAGTCCTCGACCACCTTCTCGGCGATGCGGCCCGGCCCGACGATGCCCCAGCGGATCTGTGCGCTCACCGGGGAGACGCTAGCCCGGTGCACGGCGGCGACCGCTGGACCCTGCGGGCACACTGACCTCCGTGGCCGTGCTCATCGACACCCCTGTCTGGCCCTTCCGGGGACGCCGCTGGTCGCACCTGGTCAGCGACGTCAGCCACGACGAGCTGCACGCCTTCGCCGCCACCGCGCTGGACATCCCGCGCCGGGCGTTCCAGGGCGACCACTACGACGTCCCCGAGGAGCTCTACGACGCGGCGCTCGCCGCCGGCGCCGAGGCGGTGGGGTGCCGCGAGCTGCTGCACCGGCTGCTCGCGGCCGGCCTGCGCGTCAGGAAGCCGCGGGACCCGGTCGTGCCGCGCGAGCCCGCAGCAGGCTGAGCTCCGAGGTCAGGTTGGCGCGGGCCGGCCCGGTCCACCGCGCCGCGGTCTCCGGGAGGCGGTAGAGCGCGGGCAGGGCCAGCAGCTGCTCGAGGACGGCGGTGCGCCCGGCGGTGAACACGTCGTCGGACAGGTGCCCGTACTCCTCGCGGACCGCCGAGGCGTAGGCGGCGTAGGCCGCGGGCGGGCCGGCCAGCACCGCGAGGTCGGCGTCGCAGAGCACCGCACCGTTGGCGTCGCCGGGGGCGGGATCGTGCCCGGCGGTCAGCAGCACCAGCCGCTGCACCTCGGCCAGCGTCGCGTCGTCCACCAGTCCGAGCAGCCCGATCCCGGCGCGGGCGGCGCTGACCTGCTCGTTGTCGCTGCGCCGCGGGTCGTAGGCCACGTCGTGGTACCAGGCGGCGAGCCGGACGGCGGCCGGGTCGGTCGCGTGGCCGGCCAGCTGGTCGATGAATCCCAGCACGGCCGCCAGGTGGGCCAGGTCGTGGTACCGGCGGTGCGGTTCGCGCCACGCGCCGAGGACGGCCGCCCATTCGGTGCGGGAGGTGGGGGAGTCCCCGGCGAGCTCCGCCCATGCCTCGACCGTGACGCCCCCGCTTGCTCCCTGCCGGCTCACGCGACACCGCAGCTGCGGACGGCGGTGAGCGCCAGCGCCCGGGCCACGTGCACCACCTCGGCGATGGGCACGCTCTCCCGCGGCGCGTGGGCCAGCCGCAGGTCGCCGGGGCCCAGGTGCAGCGTCGGGATGCCGGCGGCGGCGTACAACCGCAGGTCGGTGCCCGCCGGGACGGCCTGCTCCGCCGGGCGGGGACCACCGGCGTCGACCGCCGCCTGCTGCACCCGCGGCAGCAGCGGCGAGTCCTGGACCAGTTGCCCGCTGGCGAAACTGCCCCCGACCCAGTCGATCCGGACCGGGTGCCCGGACAGCCAGGGGTGGTCCGCGCAGGCCCGCGCCACCGTCGCCTCGAACTCCGCCTGGGCCTCGGCCACCGCCTCACCGACCCGCACCCCGTAGCGCCCCTCGGCGACGAGGTGGTCCGGGACGGTACTGGACCACTCCCCGGCCCGCAGCCGCCCGATGGAGATGCCGTAGGGCAACTCGGTGCCGACGAACCGGCCGGCCGTGCCGCGCTGCCGCTCCGCCTCGAACTCCCGCAGCGCGGCGTGCACGTGCTCGAACAGGGTGATCGCACTGACCCCGGCGTCGCGCATGGCGCCGTGCGCGGCCAGCCCGATCACGGTCAGCCGGAACGTCAACGCCCCTGCGCTCGCCGTCATGACCGTGCCGGCGGTGGGCTCGGGGATGATGCAGGCCGCGCCACGGTGCCCGCGGGTCAGGGCGGCCCAGGCGCCGAGCCCGCCGTCCTCCTCGCCGACCACGCTGTGCACCGCCAGCGGCCGGGCCAGCCGGACCCCCGCTGCCTGCACCGCCCGGACCGCGCCCAGCGCCGCGACCAGCCCACCCTTCATGTCGCAGGCGCCCCGGCCGTGCAGCCGGCCGTCGGTCAGCCGAGGGGTGAACGGATCGCCCGGCCACAGCGTCGGGTCGCCGGCCGGTACGACGTCGGTGTGCCCGCACAGCACCAGTCCCGGTTCGCCGTCCTCGCTGCCGGTGACGGTGCCCACGACGCCCCACGCCTCGGTGCGGGAGACCTCCTGGCCGGGCGCGTCCTCGGCGGCGGCCGCGGCGAGCAGGTCGATCGCCCAGGCGTCGACGTCGGCGCCCAGCCCGGTGAGCCAGCCGGCGACCAGGTGCTGCGCCTCGGACTCCGCGTGCGTCCCGCCGACGGAAGGGACGGCGACGAGCTCCCGCAGCCGGTCGACCAGCCACGACTCGTCGACGCCGTCCAGCACCCGCGCCTCGGCGTCGGTCAGGTCCGCCACGCCGGGAGTCTGGCACGCCGCGGACATCGTCCCGGGGCGGGCATTGCGACCGCTAGCGTCCCGGGCATGACTCAGCCGCCGCCCCCGCCGGGCTGGTACCCCGACCCTGCCGGTGGGTCCGGCACCCGCTGGTGGGACGGGACCTCCTGGACCGAGCACCTGCAGCAGCCGGTGCCCCCACCTCCGGCCGTGGCACCCCCCTACCGGGCCGAGGACCCGTCACCCGGCGCAGGCGGACCGCTGTCCGGCGGCTGGGCGCCGCACCGTTCGGTCCTGCTCGAGCAGCCGGTGCTCGTGGTGAACCAGAAGACCAAGCTCATCGAGCTGACCAACGAGTACGCGGTCTTCGACGGGAACGGCCAGCAGCTGGGCGCCGTCGTCCAGGTGGGGCAGAGCTCGCTGCGCAAGGCGTTCCGGCTGATCTCCTCCCTCGACCAGTTCCTCACCCACCACCTGGAGGTCCGCGACGCGACCGGCCCGGTGCTGGTGCTCACCCGGCCGGCGAAGGTGATGAAGTCCCGCGTGCTGGTGGCCCGCCCCGACGGCCAGCCGGTCGGGGAGATCGTCCAGGCCAACGTGTTCGGGAAGATCCGCTTCGACCTGGTCGTGGGCGGTCAGCTGGTGGGGGCCATCCAGGCGGAGAACTGGCGGGCCTGGGACTTCGCCATCAGTGACGCCTCGGGCCGCGAGGTCGCCCGGATCACGAAGAAGTGGGAAGGCTTCGCCCGGACGATGTTCACCACCGCCGACAATTACGTCGTCCAGGTGCACCAGCGGCTGGAGGATCCACTGGCCAGCCTGGTGCTCGCCTCGGCGCTGACCGTCGACACCGCGCTGAAGCAGGACGAGCGCGGCTTCAACTGATCCCTCGCCCCGGGCATGTCGGCCGCGGGGCGCGGGTAGGCTGGACGTCGTCCGAGCCGGGCGATCTGTGTCCCCGGGCTCCACTAGATAACTGCCGCCGCGGAACACCGCCCTGACCTCGGTCGGGGGTCTGGAGCTGCGGATGTGCAAACCGCCGCGAGGCGACCAGCGTCCGGCTCGGACCCAGACGCAGGAGAGCCCCCGTCCCACCCGGACGGGGGCTCTCCTGCGTCTGGGGGATCAGGCCTCGGTCTGGCCCAGCAGCCAGCCGCACGGACCGGGCAGCTCGTTGGCGGCCACCGGCCCCCACGATCCCGGTGCATACGGCTGGACGGGTGGACGGTCGTGCAGCAGCGGCTCGGTCGCCGCCCAGGCCGCGGCCAGCCCCTCGCTGGTGGTGAACAGCGAGCGGTCTCCGGTGATGACGTCGTGGATCAGCGACACGTAGGGGGGCAGCGGGGTGCCGCCCGGGATCTGGGCCAGGTCCAGCGAGGTGCACGCCCCGGTCAGCTTCAGTCCCGGACCCGGCTCCTTCGCGATCAGCTGCAGGTCCAGGGACCCGGCGCCGGCCAGGGACAGCGACACGACGTTGCCGTGCCCGGGCACCTGGGTGACCGGTCCGTCCGGCTTCTGCATCAGGAGGAACACCCGCTGCTCGTCGGCGGCCAGCCTCTTGCCGGTGCGCAGCAGGAAGGGCACGCCGCGCCAGCGGTCGGTGTCGATCCACAGCCGCGCCGCGACGAAGGTGTCGGTCGTCGATTCGTCGGGAACCCCGTCGATGTCGGTGTACCCCTCGAACTGGCCGAGCACGACGTCCGCGGCGGTCGGCGGCCGGAACGCGGCGAGCACCGACTCCCGGGCGTCCTGCAGGTCGGCCGGCGACAGCGTGGCGGGCGGCTCCATGGCCACCTCGGCGGCGACCTGGAACAGGTGGGTGACCAGCATGTCCAGCGTCGCGCCGGTGGCGTCGTAGAACTCGGCCCGCTGGGCGACGTCCAGGGTCTCGGGGACGTCGATCTGCACCTGCAGCACGTGCTCGCGGCTCCAGATGTGCTCGAACAGGCCGTTGGCGAAGCGGAGCACGTGCAGGTCCTGGGT
>JAOPWG010000133.1 GCA_025965775.1 Modestobacter sp.
GTTCCCCGCCGGTCCACGGGGCTGGGGAGACATCGTCACGGCCGCCGGAGGAGGATCCGGGGCGACCAGTTCCGATCAGGAGAGGACGACGACGTGGCAGGACCCACCCGAGGCTTCCTCGGCCGCAGCCAGGCGGCACGCGACCCGCGCCTGCCCCCCGGTCAGTACGACGTCGGCGCCGACTGGCCGGTGCTCACCGCCGAGCCGACACCGCGGATCAGCCCCGAGGCGTGGTCGATCACCGTGGACGGTGAGGTGGAGAACCCGACCACCTGGAGCTGGGAGGAGGCCCACCAGCTGCCCTCGGCGGAGTACCGCGGCGACATCCACTGCGTGACGACCTGGTCGAAGTTCGACACACGGTTCGGCGGGGTCAGTGTCGACTCGCTGCTGGAGATCGCCCGCCCGACGGCCGAGGGCCGGTTCGTGATGGCGACGTCGAAGACCGGGTACACCACCAACCTGCCCCTCGAGGACGTCACCGGCGGCAAGGCCTGGGTCGTCTGGGAGTTCGACGGCAAGCCGCTGCCGGTCGAGCACGGGGGGCCCGTGCGGCTGCTGGTGCCGCACCTGTACTTCTGGAAGAGCGCCAAGTGGGTCAGCACGCTGACCCTGATGACCCGGGACCAGCCCGGGTTCTGGGAGCAGAACGGGTACCACGATCGCGGCGACCCCTGGCGCCAGCAGCGCTACCAGGGTGACTGACGCCCGGCCGCAGGGACGCCGTCGGGCACCGGCGGGCGGCTGGCGGACGGCGACGGTAGCCGGGGTGCGCCGGCCGCTGGCCCGCTCGGTGCAGCTGCGTCTGGACATCGCCGACCGGGTCGACCACCTGCCCGGCCAGCACTACGTGGTCCGGCTGACCGCCGAGGACGGCTACACCGCACAGCGGTCCTATTCGGTGGCCTCGTCGCCCGGTGACCCGCTGGTCGAGCTGTTCGTCGAGCGACTGGACGACGGTGAGGTGTCCACGTACCTCGCCGACGTCGTCGAGCCCGGTGACGTGCTGGACGTGCGCGGCCCGATCGGTGGCTGGTTCGTCTGGGACGGCGAGGAGCCCGCGCTGCTGGTGGGCGGTGGGAGCGGCGTCGTCCCGTTGGTGGCGATGGTCCGCCACGCCCGCGCGATCGGCCGGCTGGACCTGCTGCGCGTCGTGGTCTCGGCCCGGACCCTCGCCGAGCTGCCGTATGCCGACGAGCTGGTCGCGGCCGGTGCCGTGGTGGTGACCACCCGCGAGGCGCACGGCAACCGGCCCGCCGCCCGGCTCACCGCGATGGACCTGCTGCCGCTGTGGGAGCCGGACCAGGTGGCCTTCGTGTGCGGCTCGACGCCCTTCGCCGAGGCGGCCAGCCAGCTGCTGGTGGGGATGGGCGTCGCGCCGGCCGCGATCCGGGTGGAGCGGTTCGGCCCGTCGGGGAGCTGAGCCTCCGGAGCCCTCCCTCCGGGGCCGCGGACGGCTACGCTGCCCGGCGACGGGGACACGTCGTCGGGGGAGCGCCATGGTCGAGGGCAGCGACGGCCGGACGGACCTGCTGGCGAGGATCGCCGCCAAGCGGGCCAGCGTGCAGGCCCATCTGCGGGAGTACCGGCCGAAGACCCGTCGGCGGTCCAACGTCACCATCGTGCTGACCTCGCTGGGGGCCGTCTTCACGGCGGGTCCCGCGGTGGGCGGCGAGCGGTTCTCCGGCGGTGTCGCGAGATCGCTGGGCCTGAGCAGTGACTCCGTGGTCTGGCGCGTGCTCTGCCTGGCGACGGTGCTGGTCTCCGTCGGAGCTGCGGTGCTGACCAACCTCGGCAAGTCGCAGGATGGCGTCGGCCAGCTGAGCACCGCCGAGGCCGTGGATGGCGAGCTCGAGGGGTTGTCCCTGCTGCTGGAGTTCGGTCACCTGCCGGTCGAGGATGCGGTCAAGCTCTACCAGCAGTACACGGCCAAGATCGGCTTCATCGACGACGTCCCCGTCCCCGCGGGCGCGAGCCAGGGCCTGGTGCCCGCCGGCCCGCCGCAGGCGGGGGCCGGTGAGCAGCGCACCCGCGGACTTCCGGCCGTCCCGCCTCCGGCGCATCCCCGGTCCGGAGTGGTGCCGCCGCGGCCGCGTCCGGGCGGCAGCCGGTACCCGGACTCGATGCCTCCGCCGCCACCCCGCTGACGGGGCGGGGAGCCGGTGTTCGTACCGGCTCCCCGCCCCGTGGGTCAGGCCGCCGGCGGCACCGCGCTCGACATCACCAGGGGCTCCCGCTCCCACACCTTGTGCTGCCCCACCGCCGCGATCAGGTCCGCCGCGAGGGCCTCGCCGGTCTCGGCGGTGAACACGCCGGGGCCGGAGGTGTCGATACCGGCGGCGGCGAGCACCTCGGCGCCGTCACCCCAGGCGCCGAAGGCCTTGAGCTGGCGGAACGCCTCCTGCAGCAGGACGACGGACTTGATGTCCTTGTCCTTGGGCGCCCCGTCGGCGACGACGACGGCGTCGAACTCGATCGACCGGGCGGTCACGAACGTCCGCTCGATGATCTCCTTGTTCGTGTCCTTGCCCAACTCGCCGCCGAAGGGGGCGATCACCCGGGCCACCGCGCCCTCGGCCTCCAGTGCCGTGCGGAGTGCGGTGATCCCGGCGACGTCGCTGTCGGGACCGGCGACGATGCCGACGATCCGGCCCGTGATCGGGAAGGTCTCCCCGGTGACCTGGGCCAGCGCCGGGGAGGGGGCCAGGTGCTCGACCGGGTCGGGCTTCGGTGCCGGCAGGCCCAGTCCGGCCGCGACCTTGGCGCACAGATCGCCGTCGATCTTCGCCAGCACGGTCAGTGCCCGCTCCTTGATCGCCTTCTCGTACACCTTGCCCAGCTCGAAGGTGTACGCCTCGGTCACGTGTACCTGCTCCGGTTCGGAGAGGCTCGCGTAGAACAGTGCGGCGTGCGAGAAGTGGTCGTCGAAGGACGCCGGGGCGCCCCGGACCACCTCGCCCTCCACCTTCCGCGGCACGTTGACGTAGGCACCGTGCCGCGCGTCGGCGACGGCGGGGGAGTCGTCGTCCACGCTGTTGGGCTTGTACGGCGCCAGCCCCTCGTGCACCGCGTGCTGGTGGAAGCCGTCGCGGGCGTTGTCGTTGACCGGGACGTGCGGCCGGTTGATCGGGATCTGGCTGAAGTTCGGCCCCCCGAGCCGGGTGAGCTGGGTGTCCAGGTAGGAGAAGTTGCGGCCCTGCAGCAGCGGGTCGTTGCTGAACTCGATGCCGGGCACCACGTGCCCGGTGTGGAAGGCGACCTGCTCGGTCTCGGCGAAGAAGTTGGTCGGGTTGCCGTTGAGCACCAGCTTGCCGATGCGCTGCACCGGGCAGAGCTCCTCGGGGACGATCTTCGTCGGGTCGAGCAGGTCGATGCCCTCGAAGGTCTCGTCCTCGGTGTCCGGCATGACCTGGATGCCGAGCTCCCACTCCGGGAACGCGCCGGCCTCGATCGCGTCATAGAGGTCGCGACGATGGAAGTCGGGGTCGAACCCGGCGGCGAGCTGCGCCTCCTCCCAGGTCAGCGAGTGCACGCCGAGCACCGGCTTCCAGTGGAACTTGACCAGCGAGGTCTCGCCCTCGGCGTTGACCAGCCGGAAGGTGTGGACGCCGAAGCCCTCCATCATCCGGAACGAGCGCGGGATGCCGCGGTCGCTCATGTTCCAGATCGTGTGGTGCGTCGCCTCGGTGTGCAGCGTGACGAAGTCCCAGAAAGTGTCGTGCGCCGACTGGGCCTGGGGGATCTCGCGGTCGGGGTGGGGCTTGGCGGCGTGGATCACGTCGGGGAACTTGATGGCGTCCTGGATGAAGAAGACCGGCATGTTGTTGCCGACCAGGTCCCAGGTGCCCTCCTTCGTGTAGAACTTCGTCGCGAAACCGCGGGTGTCGCGGGCCGTGTCGGCCGAGCCGCGCGAGCCCAGCACCGTGGAGAAGCGGACGAAGACGGGGGTCTCGAGCCCCTCCTCGGCCAGCACCGCGGCCTTGGTCACCCCGGCGGCGTTCCCGTAGGCGGTGAACACGCCGTGCGCTCCGGCGCCGCGGGCGTGCACCACGCGCTCGGGGATCCGCTCGTGGTCGAAGTGCATGATCTTCTCGCGGAGGTGGAAGTCCTCCAGCAGGGTGGGACCACGCACCCCGGCCTTGAGCGAGTGGTCGGTGTCGGGGATCCGGACGCCCTGGCTCGAGGTCAGGAAGTCCCCGGCCTGCGCCCGCGGGTCGCGACCTTCCTTCGGTCCCTCGTACGCCACCCCAGTGGGGCTGACCGTCTTCGGTGCAGACTGGTCGGGCTTTCGCTGCGGAGGCATGGTGCGCTCTCTTTCCTCGGGATGGGCACCCGACCTACCCGCGCCGGCGATCAGGACAAACGGGTCCCGCCCATTCGGTGGGAGAACCTCCCCGGTCCGCTGGCCGCGGTGCTGCCGGCCCGGTGCGTCCGAGTCCCACTCGTCGGTGTGTGCCGCCGTCCCCAGCGGGTAGGCGCGCCGGGACCGTGGCGGCCGCTGCCCGGCACGTTCAGCCGGGAGGCGCCATGGACAACGCCCGTGAGCAGGTCGGGACCACCGAGGGGCCGACCGAGGACCAGCTCCGGGAGGCTTTCGACACCATCGTCAGCGAGGGCGCGCAGCGCCTGCACCGGAGCTGGCGGGAGGTCCTGACCACCGGCCTCGCCGGCGGCCTGGAGGTGGCCACCGGTGTGCTCGCACTGCTGGCCGTCTACGCCGAGACGCAGAGCCACCTGCTCGCGGGGCTGGCCTTCGGCATCGGCTTCATCGCCCTGCTGCTGGCCCGCAGCGAGCTGTTCACCGAGGGCTTCCTCGTGCCGGTGACCGCGGTCGTCGCGGCGCGGGCGAGCCTCGCGCAGCTCGGCAAGTTGTGGGTGGGCACCCTGGCGGCGAACCTGGTCGGCGGCTGGCTGGTCATGTGGTTGGTGGTGCATGCCTTCCCCGACCTGCGTGCCACGGCGATCGACTCGGCGACGCACTTCGTCGACGCGCCGCTGGACCTCCAGTCGGCGTGCCTGGCCTTCCTCGCCGGGGCGGTGATCACCCTGATGACCCGGATGCAGCACGGCACGACCTCGGACCCGGCGAAGATCGTCGCCGCGGTGGCCGGCGCCTTCGTGCTCGCCGGTCTCCAGCTGTTCCATTCGATCCTGGACTCGCTCATCGTCTTCGGTGCGCTGCACTCCGGTGCGCCCTTCGGCTACCACGACTGGCTGGCCTGGTTCTGGTACACGGCGCTGCTCAACATGGCCGGGGGGCTGCTGGTGGTCACCCTCCTGCGCCTGGTGCGCAGCAAGGACCTCATCGAGGAGGAGCGCGCCGAGGCCGGTGCCGGGCGCTGACCCGCGCCTCGGCCGGCGGCCGCCCGGCCGATCGCGGTGACGTAGCGGTCCAGTGCCAGGGACTGCACCCGCCGGCTGACCGGTGCGCCCAGCCGGGACAGCGGGGTGGCCAGCCGCGAGAACGCCCGCAGCGAGTAGACGACGTCGCCGTCCGGGGTCAGCGACACCACGAAGGACTCCTCGCCGCTCGCCGGATGGCCGGGCAGCGTGCCGTATCCGAAGCCCCGCCGGTCGGGCTCGTCGACCACCCACACCACGCGACAGGGGACGTCCAGACCCAAGCGGCGTAGTCCCGCCGTCATCAGGACGACGGTGCCCGGGGTGCTGGCCGGTCCGCTGGCCTGCACCCGCAGGCCGGCGCGGCGCTGGGCGCTCCAGCGGAACACCGCGGCCGCCGCCCGGTCGAACGCGGGCCGGCCGCTGCCCACCACCGCGGTCCGGTCGACCTGGTCGTAGCCGGCGGGCAGGTCGCCCTCCCGGGTGGCGCCGACCTCCGGATAGGTCAGGGGCGCGTCGGCCAGCTGGTCCAGCGTCGTCCGGCGGAAGAGTCCCATGGCCCCAGCCTCCCTCCCCGGTGCGGGCCGCCGGCCGCCGGTAGGGTCGCGGCACTGTGCTGCCTCTCGTCACCGCCACCCGCTACGTCACGCCGCTGCGTGAGGGCGGGTCGTTGCCCGGGTTGATGGAGGCCGACGACCTGGGCACCTACGTGGTGAAGTGGCGGGCCGCCGGCCAGGGCGTGAAGGTGCTGGCCGCCGAGGTCATCTGCGGTGAGCTGGCCCGCCGGCTGGCCCTGCCGGTACCCGCGCTGGTCACCGCGCAGGTCGCCCCCGAGCTCGCGGTGGGCGAGCCGGACCAGGAGGTGCAGGAGCTGCTGCGCAACTCCGCCGGGGTGAATCTCGGGATGGACTACCTGCCCGGCGCGCTCGACTTCGAGGCCGGGGCGGCCCAGGTGGACGCCGAGCTGGCCGGCCGGGTGCTGTGGTTCGACGCGCTGGTCGGCAACGTGGACCGGTCCTGGCGCAACCCGAACATGCTGTTCTGGCACGGCCGGCTGTACCTGATCGACCACGGCGCTGCGCTGACGTTCCATCACAACTGGCCCGGCGCGGCCGCGGCGGTCAGCCGCGCGTACGACGCCGCGCAGCACGCGCTGGTCGAGTGCGACCCGGAGGTCTCGGCCGCCGACGCCGCCCTCGCTCCGCAGGTCACCCGGTCGATGCTCACCGAGGTCCTCGCCCAGGTGCCCGACTCCTGGCTGGAGGGCCCGCTGCCCGACGAGCCGGCCGACGCCGTGCGGAACCGCTACGTGACCCAGCTGCTCGAGCGGCTGGCGGCGCGCGATGCCTGGCTGCCCGGCGTGGTGGCCGCGGCCGCCGCCGGTGGCGCCGGGCGGCGCACCGCGCCCCGCGGGCAGAACCGGCCGGGCTGGCTGGGACCGCCGCCGCCGGAGGGGGTGACCCAGCGATGACAGCTGGAACATCGAAGGACACCTTCGAGTACGCGGTGCTGCGGGTGGTGCCGCGGGTGGAGCGCGGGGAGTCGCTCAATGCGGGCGTGCTCGTCTACTGCCGGCAGCAGGACTACCTCGGCTCCCGGGTGCACCTCGACGTCGACCGGCTGCGCGCGCTGGACCCCACCGCGGATGCCGCCGCGATCACCGCTGCGCTGCAGGCCGCAGCCGACGTCTGCTCGGCCGCCGTCGCGGCCGGTGCCGCCGGGCGCGAGGCGCTGGGCTCGCGGTTCCGCTGGCTGACCGCACCCCGCAGCACCGTGGTCCAGCCCGGTCCGGTGCACACCGGCCTGACCGCCGACCCGGACGCCGAGGCCGACCGGCTGC
>JAOPWG010000517.1 GCA_025965775.1 Modestobacter sp.
TCGCGCTGACCGAGATCGCCTGGCTCGACGACCTCGCCGACGCCTGCGCCGCCGACGGCCGGTGGACGTTCCTCTACGCCGCCGCGCCGCTCAAGGTCGTCAACGGCACCGGCGCCCCGGTCAACCCCATCGCGATCCGCTGACCGCGGCACCATGACCGTCTACGACGAGAAGCCCTGGCTGGCCCGCTACGACCAGGGGCAGCCCGCAGAGATCACCCCGGAGTTCGACAACGCGCTGCAGATGTTCCGCGCGGCGGTGGACCGCAACCCTGACGGCGACGCCATCCGCTACTTCGACGGACGGGTGACCTACGCCGAGCTGGATGCGCTCACCGACGCCTTCGCCGTGGGCATCACCGCGAACGGGTTCGCCCCCGGCGAGCGGGTCGCGGTGTTCAGCCAGAACGTGCCGCAGTTCCTCATCGCCCAGATCGGCACGTGGAAGGCCGGCGGCATCGCCGTGTCGATCAACCCCATGAACAAGGCTCGGGAACTGACCGAGTTGCTCACCGACAGCGGCGCCACGGTGCTGGTCTGCCTGCAGTCCCTGCACCGGGACGTCGCAGCCGGCGTCGTCCCCGGGACGGCCGTGCGTCAGGTGATCACCACCTCCGAACTGGAGTTCCAGACCCGCGACGAGCCGCGTGCCTTCGCCGGGGTGGAGCGGATCGAGTGCCCCGGCACGACCGACCTGCAGCAGCTGCTCGCCGAGCACCGGGGCGCGACCCCGCCCGAGGTGCAGCTGGGGCCGGAGGACATCGCCTTCCTGACCTACACCTCCGGCACGACCGGGCCGCCGAAGGGGGCGATGACCACCCATCGGAATGTGGTGTTCAACGCCCAGACCTATCGCGACTGGGCCGGCCTGGGTCCGGAGGACGTCGTCCTCGGGGTAGCTCCGCTGTTCCACATCACCGGGCTGGTCGCACACATCGCCATCGCCCTGCTCACGGCCACGCCGCTGGTGCTGATGTACAGGCTCGACCCCACCCTGGCCCTGGACACGATCGAGGCCGAGGGGGCGACGTTCACGGTCGGGTCCATCACCGTGTTCATCGCGATGATGAACGCGTCCAACGCCGAGAAGGGCAAGCTCGCCACCCTGACCAAGATCTATTCCGGCGGCGCTCCGGTGCCGCCCAGCACCGTCGGGGCCTTCCGGGACGCCTTCGGCCAGTACATCCACAACATCTACGGCCTGACCGAGACCACGTCCCCCTCGCACGGCGTGCCGGCCTCGGCCGAAGCGCCGGTGGACCAGGCCTCCGGGGCGCTCTCGGTCGGTGTGCCGACGTACAACACCGTCGTCCGGATCATCGGCGAGGACGGCCAGGATCTGCCGGTCGGGGAGGTGGGCGAACTGGTCACCGCCGGCCCGCAGGTGGTCGCCGGCTACTGGAACAAGCCGGAGGAGACCGCCAAGGCCCTACCGGGTGGGGTGCTGCACACCGGGGACGTCGGCTACATGGACGCCCAGGGCTGGTTCTACATCGTCGACCGCAAGAAGGACCAGATCAACGCGGGCGGCTACAAGATCTGGCCCCGGGAGGTGGAGGACGCCCTCTACGAGCACCCGGCCGTTCGTGAGGCCGCGGTCGTCGGGGTCCCCGACGAGTACCGCGGGGAGACGGTCAAGGCCTTCGTGTCGCTCAAGCCTGGAGCCGAGGCAACGGTGCAGGAGATCATCGCCTTCACCAAGGAGCGGATGGCCGCCTACAAGTACCCCCGGCAGGTCGAGATCCTCGACGAGATCCCCAAGACCGTCAGCGGCAAGGTGCTGCGCCGGGAACTGCGCGCCCGGGGGTGACCCCGCGCCTCCCTCGGGTCGGGCGCCCCGCCCGGCTCGAGGGAGGCGTCCCCGACCGTGTGGCCGCACGGTGTGGAGCACGGCTCACTCGTGCGACGGGCGTTGACTTCATTCTTTCGGGGGAGTGCACTCACTGGCGGTGACGGGCGACGATGAACGTCTGCGCACCAGCGCCCTCTTGGCGCTTGTCCGCCGCGCGCAGCGCTACGCCCGTGACCAGCCACTGTGGAAGGTGCCCTTGGTAGACGACCGGAGCGCGGCCCTGCTCATCCGGGTCTGGCTCGAGGACGGCGGGGACGAGTTCCGCGCCCGTCTGACCACGGTGGGTGGCCCACCCGGTGATGATCCCGTCGACGACGTGACCGTGGCGGTTGCCTCGTCTGCGCGTGATGTCGTTGATGCGGTGAGTGAGTGGCTCGACGGGTTTCTGCGTAACTCGACCGACGTTGATTGACGACGGGCTGTGATCTTCCGAGTATCGCGGTACCGCGGCACCTGAGCTCCCTTCGATCCGGAGGGTGCCGAGGGCGGTGCCCCACGCGGACGTCGCGACAGCCCACGGGTGACGCTGCTCGACGGCGGTGGCGAGGGGGTACGCCCCGGACCTCGCCGACGCTGGCCTCGGACAGCGGCGAGCCGATCGAGTCACCGGGATCCAACGGTCACGGGCCTTCACCGCCTTCATGGAGGTGGCGGAGCAACTCGAGACGAGCAGTCTGCAGCCCGGGGCGGCGGCGACATATGCGGAGAGCCTCTACATGAGGCACGGCGTCGTGAGCCAGGACGACCGGACCTACGTCGATCTCCAGCCGGGCATGCGGATGGCGTTCGACTTCGGGGAACGGCAGTTCGTGCCGCTCACGGCCGACCCGGCCTCCTGAGCGTCTTGGTGGGTGGAGCGCCGGTCACGACCGACGTCGTGAGCCTGCCGAGCGGTACGGGTTCCCCGCGCATCGGGGTGCCGGACCCGATCCGACCGTTGCCCGATGAGGCCATCGCCGGCCGCGGCCTTCTCAGGGACCAACGGGATGCCGACCGGACCAGACCCACATGGTCTCGGGCCGCCCTCGCCGCCGCGGTGATGACCGGTGCCGAGTCTGCGGCCCCGGACGGTCCAGCGTGCTGGTCCGATGCCTCGGGGCTCGTCCTGGGCCAGGTCACATGCCGATCTCGGCATGCAGGACGCCGTGTCGGACCGCGCGGACCAATTCGGCGTGATCACGTTCCGTCTGGTCGGCATAGGAGCGGGCGAACCGGCAGAACGCCTCCTCGGCCTTGCGGCCGCCACCCAGGTATCCCGCGATCATCGACGCCCCGCTGGTGCGGGCGTGCCCCTTGGCCAGCAGGTAGCCGCAGGTCCCCGCGTAGTCGATCAGCGCAGCGGCGTCGATGCCGTCGACCGTGATCGCGCCCTTCATGTCCCGGTACTGGCGGACGTAGTACTGGAAAGAGCCTGCGGTGGTCCACCCGAGCAGCGGGTCGCTCACCGTCTGCAGCGCGTGCTGGTACTCCACGACCCGCTGGCCCTGGTGGGCGTGCCAGGCCGAATCGCCGTGCACGAACGGGGCGACCACCGAGCGTCTGGCCTGCTTGAGTTGCAGGAAAAGCACGTCGTCGGCGTTGCTGCCTTCGCACAGGGCGACCCACGCGCGAAGCCCGACGGATCCGACCCCGACCACCCGGTGCGCAATGTCGACGAGGCGGTAGCCGCCCACGACCCGGGCCCAGTGGGGCGGCAGGGTCTCGAGGTAGTCATCCAGCGCCTCAGCGAGTTGTTCAGCCTCGGCCGGCTCCGGCCGCGTGATCAGCGGCGGTTCCTCGACGATCCTCCGCACACCGGCGCGCTCCTCCGTGAGCCGGGGCAGCGCTCGATCGCTCGTGCGCTTGCGCGCTCGGCGGGCCGACTCCTCGATCTCGACGCGCAGGCCTGATCGGGGCGCTGTGCGGAGCATCCGGTCGACATCCAGTCGCTCGTACGAGCGGGCGAGCAGTGGCTGCTCGGCCAGCGCCGCGATCTGCAGCTGGTACTCGTGGACGCACCGCGCCACCGCCTCGCCGCACGAGCTCTCCGGTGATCCGTTCTGCCGCCCGGCTACCCAGACGCTGGTCGTGAGCCGACGCAGATCCCACTCCCACGCGCCCGGGTGCGCTTCGTCGAAGTCGTTCAGGTCGAAGACCAGATCCCGCTCCGGGGAGGCGTAGAAGCCGAAGTTGCCGAGGTGGGCGTCGCCGCAGACGACAGGCGATATCCCGGTGGCCGGCAACCTGGCGAAGTCGTCTGCGTGCACGTTCGCCGCGCCGCGGAGGAAGGCATAGGGGGAGGAGATCATTCGTCCGATGCGCACAGGGATCAGCCAGTCGAGGCGGCCTGCGTGCGACTGGATCACCATGTCCGTGACATCCGGGCGGCCGGGCGGGACGGCCCAATCCCCGAGCGCGGTGCGTGGTACTCGCTGGCGCAACCGGCGGCCGAGTGCATATCGCTCCGTGCGTGGCGGCGCGCTGTGCCGCAACGAGCCGAACCCGCGGCTGTCGGCCGACGCGAGGACGGTATGTCCTCGCCGCTCCTCCTGTGGACCGCTCATCCTGAAAGCCTGGCAGCGAACCCTGTCGGCCGGAAGCAAGGTCGAAACGCCGAGCAGGCGGTACACAGCGCCGGCCGGACGACGCCGCACCCATGGACGTCTGAACGCCCACAGCTCAGGGCCGTGGGGTTCACCGTCGCTGTTCCGAGGGGGCTGGGTCGGGTCACGCCGGAGTTGCCCGTACGGAATCCCCACGGGTCCACCGACACGCTGCCGACCAGCGTCGTCGACCGCGGTAGCTGTGCCGGCTTCATCGGGCACGCGGACGGCGGGCACCGGGACGAGCGGCGCGGTGCCGCCGGTGACCAGGACCGGGTCCGCGGAGCCGCCGCGGACGGACTCGGCGGTGTCAGGGACCGGACGTGCCTGGGCGGCGGTCTCCTTCGGCGTTCCGACGCCGGGGTGCACGGCCGTCGACGGTTGCCTCCCCGGCCCGGCCGGCCTGGTCGATCGCCCAGGCGGCGTTGACCAGGCCGATGTGGCTGAACGCCTGGGGGAAGTTGCCGAGCAGCTCGCCGGTCTCCGCGTCCACCTCCTCGGCGAGCAGCCCGAGGTCGGTGACGTAGGACGCCGCACGCTCGAAGATCTCGCGGGCCCGCTCGACCTGTCCCGACAGCGCCAGGGCCTGCGCCAGCCAGAAGGTGCACAGCAGGAAGGTGCCCTCCTCACCGGCCAGCCCGTCCACGCCGTCCTCGGTGCGGTAGCGGTAGACCAGCCCCCGGTCATCGGTGAGTCGTTCCTCGATCGCGTCGATCGTGGCCAGTACCTGCGGATGGTCCGGCGGGAGGAAGCCGACGATCGGCATCATGAGCGTGGACGCGTCCAGCGCGTCGGTGCCGATGTACTGGGTGAAGGCGTTGGCGGTGTCGCTCCAGCCGTCCCGCGTGACCGTCTCGTGGATCTCGTCCCGGGTCCGCCGCCAGTCCGGGACCTTGCTCTCGGCGTCGATCCGGTCGGCCATCTTGACGGCCCGGTCCAGCGCGACCCAGCACATGACCTTGGAATGGAGGAAGTGCTGCGGCTCGCCGCGGACCTCCCAGATGCCCTGGTCCTTCTCACGCCAGCGCATCGCGGCGGTCTCGGCGAGTGCGGTGAGGAACCGCCGGGTGTCCTCGTCCAGCATCTCGAGCTGGTCGGCGAGCCGGTACGCGGCACTCATCAGCTCGCCGTACACATCGACCTGCTGCTGGTTCCAGGCACCGTTGCCCACCCGGACCGGGCGGCTGTCCCGCCAACCCGACAGGTGCGGGAGCGTCCGTTCCGACAGGTCCCGCTCTCCGCCGACGCCGAACATGATCTGCAGCGGGATGTGCCGGTGCACGATCGAGCCGGCCGCGGCGGTCGCCATGAAAGCGAAGAATTCCACCGCCTCGTCCGGGCACGCGGCCACCCACAGCGCCTCCATCGTGAGGCTCGCGTCGCGGACCCAGGTGTAGCGGTAGTCCCAGTTCCGCTCGCCCCCCAGGTCTTCGGGCAGCGAGGTGGTTGCCGCGGCGACGACCGCGCCGGTCGGCTGGAAGCTCAGCGCCTGCAGTACCCGGCCGGACAGGTGGACCAGGTCGCGCCACGGGCCCTGGTACCTCTGGTGCAGGTGCGACCAGGACTGCCACGAGGAGACGGTGCCGTCCAGGGCGGTGTCCAGCTCGCCCTGTTCCCAGACACGTGCCGGGGTCTCCTCGATGGTCGACCGGTGCAGGCCGAACGTCCGGCTCTCGCCGTCGCGTAAGCGGAACCGTGCACGTGCGGTCGAGGCCGTGACCTCCAGCGGGACAGGGGTGGTGAGGACCAGCCACTCGTTGCCGCCGCGGGCGGTGATGCCGCCGTCGACGGGGGAGAGCAGCGGGTGGATCAGGCCGTACTCGGGCCGTGGGGCGTACTCGACCTCGACCTCCACGTCGCCGGCGGTGCAGGTCACGCGGCGGGCGAGCAGGTGCGGGGCCCCCTTGCCGAGTTCATGTCCGGAGTTGCCCGGACCGGTGAGGAGGGCGTCGAGGACGACGAAGGTGCCGCTGGCGGCGCGATGTGTGGTCTCCAGCGCCATCGTCGCGTCCAGGTACCGGCGGGACGTCTCGACCTCGCCGGCGGGCCGGATCGACCAGTGGCCGGCGGCGTCGTCCAGCAGCCGGCCGAGCACCGACGGGCTGTCGAACCGGGGGAAGGACAGCCAGTCCACCGATCCCTCGCGCGTGACGAGCGCAGCCGAGTGGCGGTCGGAGAGGAGGGCATGGTCGCCGATCGCTGTCCTGCTCATGGATCCTCCCGGGGCGAGGCTCTCGGCTCCACACGCGGGCACGAGGCCTCAGGAGTGGGGCGAAGCCGGGGCGGATCCCGACCTGCTGGTCCTGCGCTCGAGCCGGTGCCGGTTCAGCTTGGCCCGCGACGACGAGCAGTGCGCCGGCCAATCCACTGCGGATGACCCAATGGTCGATCAGGCGGTCAGGTTCCAGAAGAGCCTGACAGCGGGCGGTCAGGGCGGGCCCCACCAACCAGAGCGCGGGGACGAACGTCCGGTTCCACACGGGCACCACGTGGTGGTGAACCCGGGCGGCGGAGCTCGGCGGCCTGGCGACGAGCCGGCTCGGCCGACGCGGGCAGCCGCGGCGCACCAGCTTGCCGAGCTGTTCCCGAACATCGTCGCCGTCGCGACGAGCCGGCCGCACGGTGAGCTATCCGTGGTCGGCCCCGGCTGTGACGACGACTTCGAGTTCGATCTGCTCCTGGACGGGTTCGACCGACTCCGTCAGGGGCTGGTCGGCCTGATCGGTGCCACCCACTACTCCGCGGCTGCCTTCCCCGACCTTGCCGAGCTCATGGCCACCGGCCGCATCGACACCGTCCAGGTGCCCTACAACCCGCTGCAGCGCGAGGTCGAGCACACGATCCTGCCGCTCG
>JAOPWG010000205.1 GCA_025965775.1 Modestobacter sp.
TGGGAGACCAGTGGCTGCGGTGCGCCGAGCTCGTCCACCAACTGGTGCACGCACCGGGTGCCGTGCTGGTCGAGCAGCGCGACGATGGACAACCGCAGCGGAGCGGCCAGCGCCGAGAGCAGTTCACAGGCCGCCTGCACGCGGGGCGGTGTCCCGGTCCCCGCCGCAGGCGAGCCGTCGCTCAGCACGGCAGCCACCGCGTCACCGTAGGGCCAGTGCAGGACCGTCGTCGACGGCCGCCACCGGTCCGCGCCTGCCCCATCCGGCGCGCACCCGGTGGGAGGACAGGCCCCGGCACACCAGGTAGATGAGGAACGAGATCGTCGTGACGAAGGGGCTGATCGGGATGCTGCCGCCCAGCGCGAGCAGGATGCCGCCGACCGCCGCGACGAGCGCGAAACCGGCGCTCAGCAGCGGGGCCAGCACCGGGGAGGCCGTCACCCGGAACGCGGCCGCCGCGGGGGTGACCAGCAACGAGAGCACCAGCAGCGCCCCCACCACCTGCACGGCGAGAGAGACGGCGAGCGCCAGGAGCAGGGTGAAGGCGACCGAGAGCAGGCCCATCGGCAGCCCCCGGGCCGAGGCGACGTCGGGGTCCGCGCTCACGAAGGTCAGCGGCCGCCAGATGACCGCCATCCCCACCAGCACGACCACCGACACCGACACCAGCCAGCCCAGCTGCACGGTGTCCACCGAGACGATCTGACCGGTCAGCAGGCCGAACTTGTTCGCCGCTCGGCCCTTGTACAGGGCGAGGAACAGGACCCCGAGGCCCAGCCCGAAGGGCATCAGCACGCCGATGACCGAGTTGCGGTCGCGGGCCCGGACGCCCAGCAGCCCGATCAGCCCGCCGGCCAGCAGCGACCCGAGGACCGAGCCCAGCGAGACGTTGATGCCCAGCAGCAGGGCGGCCGCGGCGCCGGCGAAGGACAGCTCACTGATCCCGTGCACCGCGAACTGCATGTCCCGCATCTGCACGAAGACGCCGACGAGCCCGCCGACCACACCCAGCAGCGCCGCCGCGATGAGCGAGTTGTGGACCAGACCGAGGAGCTCGCCGTAGTCCGCGTAGGAGAACAGGTCGTTCACCGGCCCGCCCCCGCGACCGACCCGACCGGCCGCCGGACGTCGTCCACCGGTTGCTCGTGGTGCTCGCACGGGCCGCCGGCGTGGTCCGGGGTGCCGACGACGACGATCCGGCCGTGGACGGTGACGACGTCCACCGGCGTCCCGTAGAGCGCGCTGAGCGTCTCCGAGGTCATCACCTCGGCGGGCGTGCCCAGCCGGTGCTGCCCGTTGGCGATGTAGAGCACCCGGTCGACCAGGTCCAGCACCGGGTTGATCTCGTGGGTGACGAAGACGACGCCGGTCCCGTGCTCGCGGCGCCGGCGGTCGATCATCTCGCTGACCGCACGCTGATGGCGCAGGTCCAGGGAGAGCAGCGGCTCGTCGCAGAGCAGCACGCGCGGGTCGGTGGCCAGCGCCTGGGCGATGCGCACCCGCTGCTGCTCACCTCCCGAGAGCAGGCCGATGGGCGCGTCGGCGTAGTCGGCGGCACCGACGGCGTGGAGCGCCTCGTCGATCCGCCGCCGGTCCGCGGCGCTGCGTCGCCCCATCCCCCAGCGGTGCCCGTCGAGGCCCAGCCCGACCAGGTCCCGGGCCCGCAGCGGGGTGGCCGCGTCCATCGACTTCTGCTGCGGCACGTAGCCGACCGACCGACTGCCGCGGCCCGGTGGGCGGCCGTCGACCAGCAGGTCCCCGGCCGACAGCGGCTGCTGCCCCAGGACCGCCTTGAGCAGCGTGGACTTGCCGGCGCCGTTGGGTCCCAGGACGGCCAGGAACTCCCCCGGCGCGAGGTCGAGGTCCAGGCCGCTCCACAGCACCCGGTCCCCGAAGGCGAGGGCCGCGCCGCGGGCGGCGAGGACAGGGGCCGCCGATCCGCTCACCGGTCGCCCTGCCCGGGGCGCCCGTGCGCTGCACGGGGCATGAGGGGCCGCATGGGTGCCCTCCTCGTTCTTGGAATGATTCTCACTAGCATAACCGGGCTCCGGCCCCGCGGGGCGCCGGACGTGCTCCGGTGGCAGGGTGGCCGGGACGGCAACGGGCGAGCACGAGGTGGAGCGCAGCGAATGAGCGACCGTACGGTCCTGGACATGTTCCGGCTCGATGGCCGGGTGGCGATCGTGACCGGCGCCTCCTCCGGTCTGGGGGCGGTGTTCGCCCGTGCGCTCGCCGAGGCCGGCGCCGACGTCGTCCTGGGCGCCCGGCGGGCCGAGCGGCTGGCCGAGACGGTCACCGCAGTGGAGGAGGTGGGCCGGCGCGCCCTGGCCGTCCGCACCGACGTCACCCGCCCCGAGGACTGCCAGGCGCTCGTGGACGCCGCCGTGGCGGAGTTCGGCACGGTCGACGTGCTGGTCAACAACGCCGGGGTGGGCACCGCCGTCCCGGCCACCCGGGAGACCCCCGAGCAGTTCCGCGAGGTCCTCGACGTGAACCTGCACGGCTGCTACTGGATGGCGCAGGCCTGTGCCCGGGTGATGCGGCCGGGGAGCTCGATCGTCAACGTCTCCAGCGTGCTGGGGCTGACCACCGCCGGGCTGCCGCAGGCCGCCTACGCCGCGAGCAAGGCCGGGCTGATCGGGCTGACCCGGGACCTCGCCCAGCAGTGGACCGGCCGCAAGGGGATCCGGGTCAACGCGCTGGCGCCGGGGTTCTTCACCTCGGAGATGACCGACGCCTACGCCGAGGGCTACCTGGAGTCCCAGCTGCCGCGGGTGCTGGTCGGCCGGATGGGCCACCCGCAGGAGCTGGCCGCGGCCCTGGTGTTCCTGGTCAGCGAGGCCGGCGGGTACGTCACCGGCACCACGCTGCCCGTCGAGGGCGGCATGCTCACCAGCTGACCGGCGGAGGGCTTCCTCGCGAGGACAGCGGCCGACCTGCCCGACGGGGGCAAGTCACCGGTCTCGTCGTCCGGCACCATCAGCGGCGGTCAGCCAGGCGACGGCGGGCCGTCGGACACAACACCGACTGGGCCGGCTTCGCCTGCGCCTTGACTGCGGCCTGCCCGACGTGCCGGTGGACCGGCTGGTGCTGCTGGGTGCCGGTGGAGCCGGTGCCGCGGTCGCCCACGCGCTGCTGACCCTGGGTACCGGCCGGCTGACCGTGCTCGACGTCGACGCCGGACGGGCCACCGCGCTGAGTGGCCGACATCGTCTACCGGCCGCTGCGGACTGCCCTGGTGCGGACTGCCCGGGAACTCGGCTGCCGGGTACTGGACGGCGGTGGGATGGCGGTGTTCCAGGCCGTGGACGCAGTCCGGCTGTTCACCGGCCTGGAGCCGGACGCCGACCGGATGCTGGCGCACTTCAGCACCCCCTGGTGTCGGGCCCGGGCCGGGGACCTCCGTGTCGGCTGACCGGCCGGCGCCGCAGCGGACGATCGCCACGGTCCCGCTGCTGACGTTGCCGGCCAACCACGCCGCCGACCTCGACGCCCGGTTCTCGACCCGGAGCTGCTCGCCGCCGTCCGGGAGCACGGGCTCATGTACGACGAGGACGACTCCGGCAGCTACCTGCAGCTGGCCGCCGAGGTCCTCGGCGACCGGGTCCTCTTCGCGGTGGTGCAGCGGCTGGGGGGCTACGACGGGCACGGACTGGTCGACGCCCCGGTACGGATGGCCGCCCAGCGCCGGGCGCGCCTTGCCGCCGCGGGCCGACCCGGCCCAGCCGGTCCGGCCGTGTCACCGTCCGGCGCCGGCCGGGCGTGACCGATCCGCGGGTGCCACGGCCGCGGCCGTCCCCGCCGCCCGGTAGGCCGGCGCG
>JAOPWG010000217.1 GCA_025965775.1 Modestobacter sp.
CCGCTGGTAGTCTCCTTTTCCGGTGGGACCGAGGGGACTCGGACCCCGGGAGGCTTCGCCTAGTCCGGTCTATGGCGCCGCACTGCTAATGCGGTTTGGGTTTATCCCCATCCCGGGTTCAAATCCCGGAGCCTCCGCGCGACAACTGAACACGCAGTACCAGGCGCCCGTAGCTCAACGGATAGAGCATCTGACTTCGGATTACGTGCTCTGCGATGCCTTTCGGTTCCTTGCGTACTGCTTGCGCCGCCGCGCTCCGCGGCGGCGCTTGTGCAGCTCAGAGCCCAGTATCGGCCCGAATCGAGCCTCGACGGCCTGCTCGGGCCGCACGGGCCACACTCCCTGTCCGGCGCGGCGGCAGCCTTGTGCCGGTGCTCCGGACACAGATCAGCCCCCACCTCTGGACACAGATCGTGTCCCGGCGCCGGTTCCCCCCGTCCCGGCCACGCCCGCCCGGGCGCGGCCGGGACGGGCGATTGCGCAGTCGATCCGGTCCAGAACGGGTCGGTTGCATGTCCTGCCCCAACCCGCTGCCGATCCCCTGGACGCCGCGCTCCGCGCCCGCGCGGGTGACACCGGCCAAGGATCAAGCCCACCCCGTCCGGCCGCCCGACCGCACCGCACCCGCTGGCGACCCTGCCGCCGCGGGCGCTGCCCACCGTGCCCACGGCCGATCCGGTCATGCTGTCCCCGGCGGCGCCGACGCCGGCCGTACCGGAGACCCGCCGGGCCGCCACCGTCTCGGGCGCAGCGACGTCGCTGACCGCGTCGGTCGCGGTGCGGCACGGCCCAGCCTTCTCGACAGCGAAGACGCCACCCGAAGCCGCGAGAACCGTTCACGGCTGCGGCCGCGCCGGGTACGGCGTGGGGCTCCTTGCCAGGGTGAGCCGGCTGCGGACGGTGCCCAGGCATGACCTGGACCGGCCGGCCCCGCCGGCAGTGATGACTACAGGCAGGTATGCCGTCACCGCTCCCTCCACCGCTGCCACCTCCGCTTCGCTCGCCGCCACCTCGTCTCGCCGAGGGTCTGCCAGTCGGGGCCCCGGGGGTCCAGGCTGCCGCGCGTGTACGTGACCTGCTTCTGAGTGAGGCGCCCCCAGTCATCGCGCACCCAGACGAGGCCCGACGCGTCGGTGAACTCCACCTCGATGACGTCGGCGCTCTCGTACTCGAGCTCGCGGGCGGGCAGCCCACCGGGCGGGACGACGTCGGCGGACTCAGCGTGCTTCTCCGACGGGAGCGCCCCGTAGGTGCCCTCCGGACGAGGTCCAGAGGTGCGCAGCTGGACATCGACGAGGTACACGGGCATGTCGCTGTTGTTCGCGAACGTCAGGTGCGCCCGAGCGCGACCGTCCTCGGACGTGGTGGAGATCCACGCTGCGATCTTGGACGCCTGTTGTCGTACCCGGTCTCGCACGGAGAGCCGGTAGGTGTTGGCGGCGATGAGCAAAGACGAGCCGGTCAGCACCGAGCCGGTCCATGTAGGCACGTTGCCCCAGTCCAGCCCCAACCACCCGTGCGGCATGCCGTCCCCCTGACCATGCGATTCCGAGCGGGC
This sequence comes from Modestobacter sp., assembly GCA_025965775.1. Classification (GTDB taxonomy): domain Bacteria; phylum Actinomycetota; class Actinomycetes; order Mycobacteriales; family Geodermatophilaceae; genus Modestobacter. The sequence goes on from JAOPWG010000217.1 coordinate 1,559, forward strand.
CGCAGCTACTTACGCAGGTGTTGTGGCCCGCTCTGACCGGATCTCACAGGGAACTCCTTGCCGCGGTGAAGACGCCACCCCCGAGCCGCGAGATGCGTCCACGGCGGCGGCCGCGCCGGGGACGGCGTGGGGCTCCTTGTCAGGGTGAGCCGGCTGCGGACTGCGCCCCCGGCATGACCTGGACCCGGCGCCGCGTGCACGTGAAGGGAGGTGAAGTAGAGCCCCTGCTGAGCGAGGGGGGTGAAGTGAGTAGTTCCGAGAACGGTCACGAACAAGGGCGTCAGCTTCGTGGCGGATCGGCTCGCCACCGCCGCCGGGGTGCCACCCCCGCCTCGCCCGGACAAACCGTCGCAGCCGCCGGCACGGGGACGACTCCGGACTCGACTTCGATCCGCATCTTTAGGGCGATCACCTCGTGGTCTGACAGTGAAGTGGACCGGTGACGGAAGGAGCGGAGTTGCGCGAAGCGACGCCTGCGCCATCAGACGCTGGCGCCTACCGCGGCCGTCTGGTCCCGGTTTGCGCCGCGGTCGTCGTGCTTCTGGTGGTGGCGCTCGGCGGCTTGGCCGCCCGCAGTGACTCGTGGGCATCGGCGCCCACGACCGCGCCGCCGCCCGCGAGCGAGCCGTCAGCCATCCCCACGCTGGTGCCGACACCTACCGCTGTGGCCGCTCCACCTGCGCCGTCGGCGCGGGAGGCAAGCGCCGGCTGGGCGATCGCCGACGTCCTGTTCGTGGTCGTGCTGCTGCTCCTCGCGGGTGGCCGGGTGCTGCTGGCCGGGGGGCGGGCCTGCGCGGCGCCGTCGGGCTCGCAGACACGGGACCGCCGCGGGGACCGAGAGAGCGGCGGTGCCGAAGCAGGACGGGGGCGCGTTGCCCCCGGCGGTGCACCGGGCCCCGGACGTGGTCAACGATCAGCCAGACGCCCGTGAGGCGGTGGTGCGGGCGTGGCTGCTGCTGGGGGAGGCCGCGGCGGCGGCCGGCACGCCGGCTCGGCCGGCGGAGACCGCCAGTGAGTACGCCCGGCGCCTGTCCGTGGCCCATGATCTGCCCCCGGCGTCGGTGGAGCGCTTAACTCGTCTAGCCGCCGAGGCTCCGACTCCGACCTGATGACCGCTTCAGGGCCACTGCACACCGGACGTCCAGCGGCGGAGACTTGCAGGAGCAGCCGGATACCTTCGTCGTCCACGCCGACGTCGCAGGTCGCAGCCTGCGGGAGGTCGCCGAGCTGGTGGAGCGCAGCCAGACGGATGAGGTGCAGCGAGCCAGCGTTGAGCTCTAGGACGCCGGCCTGCCCATGCGGACCATCGCGGAGCACCTGGGGTTGGGCGCCAGCACCATCTCGCGGGCGCTGGTCGCAGCCGGAGTCACCATCCGCCCGAGGAGCGGTTCATGGAGTGGCCGGTTGGAGCCGGTGAGCCGCCCGGCGAGCCAGCCTTCGAGGGCAGCGGCCGGCAGCGGCCGGCTGATCAGGTAGCCCTGCGCCTGGTCGCAACCCAGGGCGGTGAGCCGGTCCAGGAGTGCCTCGTTCTCGACGCCTTCGGCGATCACGTCGAGGTGCAGGCGGTGAGCGAGGTCGATGACGGCCTGGGTGACTGCCTCGTCCTCGTCGCAGTCGAGCATGTGCGTGACGAGGCTGCGGTCGATCTTGAGTGCGGTGACAGGCAGCGTGCGGAGGAGGGCGAGGCTGGTGTAGCCGGCACCGAAGTCGTCGATACTGACGCTGATGCCTTCGGTCCGGAGCTGCGCGACGATGAACGCCGCCCGCTCGGGGTTGGTCATGACAGCGGACTCGGTGATCTCCAGTTCCAGGAAGGACGCCGGCAGGTCGGCTCCGGCGAGCGTGGCAAGGACTCTGGCCGGCAGTTCGGGGTTGAGCAGGCTGCGGGGACTGAGGTTGACGGCCACCTTCAGCGGCATGCCGGCGCGCCGCCAGCTGGCCGCCTGGTGGACGGCCGCGCGCAGCACCATGTGGCTCAGCGGATGCATCAGCCCTGTGGACTCCAGGAGCGGCAGGAACTCCCCGGGTGCGAGCAGGCCGCGGGTGGGGTGCTGCCACCGGACGAGCGCCTCGACGCCGGTGACCTGGCGATCGGGCAGGGAGATCT
>JAOPWG010000254.1 GCA_025965775.1 Modestobacter sp.
AAAGGAGGACTTGGCGGCGAAAAGTCCCACCGGGCCTGCACCGAACACCAACACGTTGTCGCCTTCCACAATGTACCCGAGCTGCTCACCGAAGTAGCCGGTGGGAAGGGCATCGCTGAGCAGCACTGCGTCCTCCTCGTCCATCCAGTCCGGAATCTTCGACGGCCCCACGTCAGCAAAGGGAACGCGTACGAATTCCGCCTGGCCGCCGTCGTACCCTCCGCAGGTGTGGGAGTAGCCGTAGATGCCGCCCACCGCCGTCGCGTTCGGGTTGACGTTGTGGCAGTTCGAGTAGAGCCCGCGGGAGCAGAACCAGCAGGAGCCGCAGTACACGTTGAAGGGGACCATAACGCGGTCGCCCACGGCCAGGTTCTGCACGGAGGAGCCAACCTCGTGCACCACGCCCACGAACTCGTGCCCGAACGTCATCCCCACCCGGGTGTCCGGCATCATGCCGTGGTAGAGGTGCAGGTCGGAGCCGCAGATGGCACCCTTGGTAACCCGCACGATCGCGTCGTTGGGGTGCTCGATACGAGGGATGTCCTTCTCCTCGACCCGTACCTTGTACGGCCCTCGATAGACCATCGCTCGCATGGCCCCCTCCGGGGTGGTCCGCCGGGACGCCCGCCGCTGCGGCGTCAGCCCTGCCCCCGGCAGCTGAGGGGCCGGCACCCGCTGGGTCTCCACCGGCCCGGTCGGCTAAACCTGCCCACCCGGCGCGGCGGCCGCAGGCGTCGGGGGGGGCGAGCAGCGCACCCCGCCGGGCGCCGCGGCGAACCCGCAGGCGGACGCCGTGGCCGGTGGCGGCCGCCGTACTGTCCGGGACGTCGTGCCCGCTGCCCCCGCCGGACGGCGTCGTCCGGCTGCTTGGAGGAGACCTTCGTGGACCTGTTCGACCTGACCGGACGCACTGCCGTGGTGACCGGCGGCAGCCGGGGCATCGGCCTGATGATCGCCCGCGGGCTGCTGCAGGCGGGGGCCACCGTCGTCCTGTCCTCGCGCAAGGCCGACGCCTGCGAGCAGGCCCGCGCCGACCTGCTCGCCGGCGGCTGGGCTCAGGACCGCGTGCTGACCGTGCCCGCCGATCTGTCCACGGAGGCCGAGTGCCGGCGGTTGGCCTCGGTCGTGGGCGAGCACACCGACGGGGTCCACGTGCTGGTGAACAACGCCGGCGCCACGTGGGGCGCCCCGCTCGAGGACTTCCCCGCCTCCGGCTGGGACAAGGTGCTCGACCTCAACCTCAAGTCGCCGTTCTTCCTGACCCGGTCGTTCCTCCCTCTCCTGGAGGCCGACGCGACCGCCGACGACCCGGCACGCGTGATCAACATCGGCTCCATCGACGGCCTCCGGGTGCCGGGCGTGCCGAACTACTCCTACTCCGCCAGCAAGGCCGCCCTGCACCACCTGACCCGGGTGCTGGCCGCCGAGCTGGGGCCACGGCACGTGACGGTCAACGCCGTGGCCCCGGGTCCGTTCGAGACGAAGATGATGGCGGCGACCCTGGAGGAACACGGCGATGCGATCGCCGCCACCTCCCCGCTGGGCCGCATCGGGCGCCCCGACGACATGGCCGGCGTGGCGGTCTTCCTGTCCTCGCGGGCGGCGTCCTACGTGACCGGCGCGGTGATCCCGGTGGACGGTGGCATCTCCACCACCTGCTGAGGGCGCGCGCGTGCACGCCGGGTGACACCGCGGCGTGGGAGCGGAGCGACCGTCGTCGGCGTGCCGCCCCCCGCACGGAGGGCCACGCTGGAGCCCCGCCGGCAGGTGAACCGCCCGACGTCCTCCCGGCGAACCCCGTCGAGGCGAGGAGGGGGTGGACCTCGTGCGGAGACGTCGACCCCTCCTTCCGCCGGTTCGTCGCCGAGCGGCGCCCCGCCCTGCTGCGGACGGCACTGCTGCTCACCGGGGACCGGACGACCGGTGAGGCGAGTTCGCCCGGGCGCTGCGCGAGCTCGGCTCCCGGACCGTGCGGCCGGTTCGGTCGCCGTCGTGCTCGCGCACAGCCCGGGCGGGGCCCTGGTCGTCGGCACGTGGGCCGGCGGGCCGGGCGGCATCGCGCTGTGCGGGGTGCAGACCCCACCGGGCACCGCCGACGTCGCCGGGTTCACCGCCGCCCGGATGTGCGACGTGCCCTCCGCGTCCGCGGCCGACGAGGAGTCTCGTGGTCACCGCCCCGCCGGCCGCCGCGACCGCCGACATCCTCGACGGCCGCACAGGCTGCTCGCCACGGTCCCGCTGGCGGCCGGCAGCACCGTCGTCGCGCTGCCCGCGCTGCCCGCGGGGGCCGCCACCGTCCGCACCGTCGATGCCGCCGGCCGGCCCGTCACCGAGGTCCCGGTCGCGCCGGTGGCCACGGCGCCCTTCGGGGACTTCGAGTCCGGCCCGCAGCGCTGACCGCCTCAGCTGGCCCGGCTCACCGTCCGCCGGCAGTGCAGGTCAGATCGGCTCGACCCGGTCGGCCTGCAGACCACGCTCGCCCGGGCTGGCGGTGTACTCGACCCGCTGCCCCTCCTCCAGGCTGCGGTAGCCCCCGGACTCGGCGATCGCCGAGAAGTGCACGAACACGTCCGGCCCGCCCTCGTCGGCCTCGATGAACCCGAAGCCCTTCTCGGCGTTGAACCACTTGACCGTGCCCTGCGGCATCCTTCGACTCCTGCACTGTTCGACGTCCACGGTGTGCACCGTGCTGTCCCAGGCTCCCAGGGTCCTCCTCCCCGTGCATCGCCCGGGTGACCCCCCGGCCGGGCGGGCTCACGTCACCGGGAGCCGGCATCGACGCGGGGCCGGCGTCGGCCGCCATACGTCCCATGCCCCGCTCGTACCCCGAGGTGATCGGCGCCACGAGGACGGCGACCGCGGCGCGGACGGCCGCCGGGGCTCAGCCGACCGGCACCACGCCGTCCGCGTGCCGCCGGGCCAGCTCCTGGTAGGCAGCGGGGTTGCCGTCTACCCAGCCCGCGGCCCCCGGCGACAGCGGGCCGCGCACCCGGGCGGGTGATCCCACCGCCAGCACCTCGTCAGGGATCTCGGCACCCGGCGGCACCAGGCTGCCCGCCCCGATCAGCGCGCGCCGGCCGACGCGGGCGCCGTCCTGCACCGTGGTGCCGTTGCCGATCAGCGCCTCGGCGCCCACGACGGCACCGTGCACCACGCACAGGTGTCCCACCGTCGCCCCCGGCCCGATCTCGGTGAACGGGTCCATCCCGCCATGCAGCACCGAGTTGTCCTGCACGTTGGCGCCCGCCCGGACGACGATGCGGCCGAGGTCCCCCCGCAGCACCACGCCGTACCAGAGGGAGGCCCCGGCCTCGACCACGACGTCGCCGACCAGGGTGGCCGTGGGCGCGACCCAGGCCGACGGGTGGACCTGCGGGGAACGGCCTTCGAAGGAGAACAGCGGCATGCCGGGAGCCTAGGCACCGCTCCGCGCGCGACCGGGACAGGCGATGATCGTGACCGTGACCGACGGCGAGCGCAGGGACGACAGGGCACCGGTGCGCTTCGGGCTGGTGGGCTACGGGTTCGGCGGGCGGTACTTCCACGCCCCGCTGCTGGCGGCCGCGGAGGGCTGCGCGCTCGTCGGAGTGGTCACGGCCGCCCCCGAGCGTCGGGAACAGGTGGCCCGGGAGCACCCCGGCGTGGGCACCGTCGGCTCGCTCGAGGAGCTGGCCGCGACCGGCGCCGAGGCGGTGGCCATCTCCACCCCGGCGGACACGCACACCGCGCTGACCGAGCAGGCCCTGCAGCTGGGCCTGGCCGTCGTGTGCGACAAGCCCTTCGCGCTGGACGCACCGGCCGCGCGCGGCACCGTGAAGCTCGCCGAGCGGCGTGGCCTGGCGCTCGCGCCGTACCAGAACCGGCGCTGGGACTCCGACTTCCGCACCGTCCGCGCATTGGTCGCCGACGGCGTGCTCGGTGAGGTGACCCGGTTCGAGTCGCGCTTCGAGCGGCTGGCGCCCGACGCCGGGCCGCCGGCGTCCGGCGGCGGCACGCTGCTGGACTTCGGCAGCCACCTGGTGGACCAGGCGTTGGTCCTGCTGGGGCCGGTCGGCTCGGTCTACGCCGAGTGGCGGCTGCGGGAGACGGGCCTGGACGACGACGTCTTCATGGCCCTCACCCACTCCAGCGGCGCCCGGTCCCACCTGTGGGGCAGTTGGGTCCAGGGGGCACCGGGCCCACGGTTCCGGGTGACCGGCACGACCGGCAGCTACGTCGTCGGCGGCGTGGACGGCCAGGAGGACGCGCTCGTGGCCGGCCAGACACCGGCCACCCTGGGCCCGCGGTGGGGCGCGGAACCGGCGGAGCGCCGGGGACGGGTGCACCGGGGCGGCGAGGGAGAGCCCGTGCCCACGTTGCCCGGTGCCTGGGACACCTTCTACCCCGCGTTCGCCGCCGCCGTCCGGGGCCGGGGGCCGCTCCCGGTGGACCCCCGCGACGCGGTGGCCACCGCCACCGTGCTGGACGCCGCCCGCCGCAGCGCGGTCGAGGGCCGGCTGGTCGAGCTTCCGCGCTGAGCGCCGGGACGGCCGGTCAGGTGGACAGCGCCGCCACGACCGCATCCAGGTTGCGCTGCATCCAGGCGACGTAGTCCTCGCCCGCCGGGAGGGTCTCGGCCACCGGGACGACCGCCACCCCGGCGCGCTTCGCGGCGTCCACCACCTGGTCGGTCTGCGGCCCGGTGGTCTGCTCGTTGTAGACCAGCGCGGAGACCTGGCCGCTGGAGAAGAGGTCGAGGGTCTGCCGCAGCACGGAGGGGGAGACGTCGCCGCCCTCCTCGATCGCCGCGGAGAACTCCCGGGGAGTGCGGTCCACGGCGCCGAGGGCGTCGAGCAGGTAGCCCGGGACCGGCTCGGTGACCACCACACCCACCCCCTGTGTCGCGGGCCGGGCCTGCTCCTCGGCGGCGATCAGCCCGTCGATCCGCCGGGTGAAGGCGGCTGCGTTGGCGGAGTACCCACCGGCACCGCCCGGGTCGGCCTTCCCCAGGGCGGCGGCGATCGCGCCGGCCACCTTCTCGACGGTCGGGAAGTCGTACCAGACGTGCTCGTTCAGCTGCTCCCCCGCGGCCTCGGCCGCGGCCGACCGGCCCGAGACGTCGACGGCGTTGACGACCGTGGCGTCGGTGCCGGTCGAGGAGATCAACGTGTCGAGGAAGTCGTCGTAGCCTCCCCCGTTCTCCACGACCACGTCGGCCTTCGAGACGGCCAGCTGCGTGCGGGCGTTGGCCTCGAAGGAGTGCGGGTCTGCGGAGGGGTCGTCGATGATCGAGGTCACCTCGACTCCGGGTCCCCCCACGGCAGAAGCGATGCCGCCGTAGACGTTCGTGGACGCGACGACGGAGAGGGTGCCCTCCGCCGATGTCCCACCCTGCGACGACCCGCACGCGGTGATCAGGAACAGCAGCGACGAGACGGTGAGGACGGCTGGGCCGAGCCGGGCGGGCCGCATGGGCGCCTCCTCGCACAGGTGGGAACGATTATCACTATCGTAGCCGCTGCGCCGTCCGGCCGCGCCGGGGCACCCGTCCTGGGCGGGGCGTGCCGGGCGGGGAGGCGCACGGGCGTGCGTGGACGCCCCGCACCGACGCGCCGCGGGGGGCGGCCACGCAGGGTGCAGGGGGCGCGGGCCCGGGCCGGCCCGGCGACCTCAGCCGGCCGGTGCGACCTCGCCCCGGCCGGGGACGACGGACGAGCACGCCGTGCAGGTGCCGAAGATCTCCAGTGTGTGGCTGACCTCGGTGAAGCCGTGCTCATCGGCCACCCGGTCGGCCCACCGCTCCACGGCCGGTCCGGCCACCTCGACCGTGCGGCCACAGTGCCGGCACACGAGGTGATGGTGGTGCTGCGTGCTGCACCGGCGGTAGACGGCCTCGCCCGAGTCGGTGCGGATCGAGTCCAGCTCGCCGTCGTCGACCAGCGCCTGCACGGCCCGGTACACCGTGGACAGGCCCACGGTGTCGCCCGCGGCGCGCAGCCGGGCGTGCACCTCCTGGGCGCTGTGGAAACCGTCCAGCTCGTCGAACACGGCGACCACGGCGGCACGCTGGCGAGTGCTCCGGATCATCCCGTCATCCTCCC
>JAOPWG010000292.1 GCA_025965775.1 Modestobacter sp.
GGCCGCAGCCAGGGCGGCAACAACAACGGCTACTGCCAGGACTCCGAGCTGACCTGGATCGACTGGGAGGACATCGACGAGGGGCTGCTCGAGTTCACCAAGCTCGTCACCAAGCTCCGGACCGACCACCCGACGTTCCGCCGCCGCCGCTTCTTCCACGGCCGGCCGGTGCGCCGGGAGGAGGGCGACCCGGTGCAGGACGTCGCCTGGCTGACGCCGGGCGGCGACGTGATGACCGATGAGGACTGGGACGTCGGCTTCGCCAAGTCGCTGGCCATGTACCTCAACGGGCACGGCATCCGGTCCACCAACGAGCGCGGCGAGGACATCGTCGACGACTGCTTCTACCTGGCGTTCAACGCCCACCACGAGCCGATCGACTTCGTGATGCCGGCGAGCGAGTACGCCGAGGGCTGGACCGTCGTGGTGGACACCGCCGAGTTCGCCGAGGTCGAGCCGGTGGAGCTCAAGGCCGGGGAGTCGTTGACGGTCGCTGCCCGAGCCACCGTCGTCCTGCGCGCCGCCGCGTGACCGGGAGCACGCCCGGCCCCTCCGGCGGCGACCGCCGCCGGGGGGTGCCGGCAGGCACCTACCGCCTGCAGGTCACCGCCGACTTCACCCTGGACGACGCGGCTGGCGTGGCCGGCTACCTGGCCGACCTGGGCGTGACCCACGCGTACTCCTCTCCGCTGCTGCGGTCGGCGGCCGGCAGCACGCACGGGTACGACACCACCGACCACGCGCACATCGACGAGCCCCGCGGCGGGCAGGCCGGCTTCGACCGGTTCGTCGCCGCGCTGCACGAGGCCGGCCTCGGCCTGGTGCTGGACCTGGTGCCCAACCACATGGGCATCGCCGACGCGCACGAGTCGGGCTGGTGGTGGGACCTGCTGAGGCGGGGGCGCGGCAGCGCGCACGCCGACGTCTTCGACGTCGACTGGGACGCAGGCGGTGGCAAGGTCCGGTTGCCGGTGCTGGGTTCGGCCGACGACCTGTCGAAGCTGGAGCTCGTCGAGGCCGACGGCGAGGTGGAACTGCACTACTACGACAACCGCTTCCCGGTGGCCCCCGGGACCGGGCAGCCCGCCGACGACCCGGTCGCCGTGCACGCCCGGCAGCACTACGAGCTGGTCGACTGGCGGCGGGCCGACGCGGAGTTGAACTACCGCCGGTTCTTCGCCATCAACACCCTCGCCGGGCTGCGGGCCGAGGCTCCGGAGGTCTTCACCGCCACCCACGGGCTCATCGTGCGGCTGGTCGAGTCCGGCGCGGTCGACGCGCTGCGCATCGACCACCCCGACGGCCTGGCCGATCCGAAGGGCTACCTGGACCGGCTGGCCGGAGCGACCGGGGGCCGGTGGACCGTGGTGGAGAAGATCCTCGAGCCCGGCGAGGTGCTGCCGGAGAGCTGGCAGACCGCCGGCACGACCGGCTACGACGCCCTCGCCGAGGTGGACGACGTGCTGGTCGACCCGACCGGGGAGCCGGCGCTGACCGCGCTGGACACCGAGCTGGCGGGCCGGACGGTCGACTACGCCCAGCTCGTCCACGACTGCAAGCGCGAGGTCACCGACGGCATCCTCGGCTCGGAGGTCGCCCGGTTGGCCCGGATCGTCGGGGAGCTGCCCGGCGTCCCGGCCGGCGAGGTCACCGAGGCCCTGGCCGAGCTGCTGGCCGGCTTCCCGGTGTACCGCAGCTACCTGCCCGACGGTCGGGAGTACCTGGACGCCACGGTCGCCGCCGTCCGCGAGCGCCGTCCCGACCTCACCGCCGCCGTCGACGGCCTGCACCCCCTGCTGGGCACCGCCGGCACCGAGCTGGCCACCCGGTTCGAGCAGACCTCCGGTCCGGTGATGGCCAAGGGCGTGGAGGACAGCGCCTACTACCGCTGGGCGCGGTTCGTCGCGCTCAACGAGGTCGGTGGCGACCCGGCCCGGTTCGGGACGACGGTCGCGGACTTCCACGAGGCGCAGCACGTCCGCGCCGAGCGGCTGCCCCGGTCGATGACGACGCTGTCCACGCACGACACCAAGCGCAGCGAGGACGTCCGGGCCCGGCTGGCCGTGCTCGCCGAGCTGCCCACCGAGTGGGCGGAGCTGGTCCGCGACCTGCTGGACCGGCATCCGCTGGGCGACCGGTCGATGGCGCACCTGGTGTGGCAGAACCTGGTCGGCGCATGGCCGCTGTCCCGGGAGCGCGCGCACGCCTACGTGGAGAAGGCCGCCCGCGAGGCCGGCACCTCGACCACCTGGAACGACCCGGTGCAGGAGTTCGAGGACCAGCTGCACGCGCTCGTCGACGCCGCCTACGACGACGGGACGACGCACGCGCAGATCGAGGCCTTCGTGGCCCGGATCGCGCCGTTCGGCTGGTCGAACTCGCTGTCGCAGAAGCTCCTGCAGCTGACCATCGCCGGTGTCCCGGACGTCTACCAGGGCACCGAGCTGTGGGACTTCTCGCTGGTCGACCCGGACAACCGCCGTCCGGTCGACTACGCGCTGCGGCGCTCCCTGCTGGCCCGGCTGGACGAGGGCTGGATCCCCCCGGTGGACGACACCGGGGCGGCCAAGCTGTTGGTCGTCTCCCGCACGCTGCGGCACCGCCGGGACTCCCCCGACGCCTTCGCCGGCTACGCCCCGCTCGAGGCGTCGGGGACCGCCGCCGACTCCGTGGTGGCCTTCGACCGCGGGGGCGCGGTGACCGTCGCGACGCGTCTGCCGGTCCGGCTGGCCCGGACCGGCTGGGGCGACACCGCGCTGCACCTGTCCACCGGCGCATGGCGCGACCTGCTCACCGGCACGCGGGTGGTCTCCGATGCCTCCGGGGTGGCGCTGGGCGAGCTCCTCGCCCAGCTGCCGGTGGCGCTGCTCGTCCGCGACTGACCGTGCCGGGCCGGGTGCGGTTCGTGGTACCCGGCCCGGCCTGTCGGCCGGTTTCCCCGGCGGACGCGCCTGCCACCGGAACTCAGGAAGCGGAACCGGCCGGTCTCGTTTAGCGTCGTCCGGGCGTTCGGGCCACACCGGTCGGACGCGAGGCGCCGGACCGCCGAATCCCGTCCGCCGGCGTCTGACTCCGACCCACCAGGACGGGGGCGGGGGACCCACTTCCGACGCGCATGCGCGTCTTGGGGTGAAGCCGCGCCGTGCCCCCAGGGGCGGCCGGCCGGGCACCGATTCGCCCGAACCCGACAGCTCACCTCGCAGGCGGTGATCGGAGGATCACCCATGTACCTGCACTCCTCGATGACGCCCGTCCGCACCCGCATGCTGCGTGGTGGTTCGGTCGCCGTCGGCGCCGCGGCGATCGGCCTCGGCGTCCTTGCCACTCCAGCATCCGCGGCGGAGCACGACTGGTCCGGTGTCGCACACTGCGAGGCCGGCGGCAACTGGAGCACCAACACCGGCAACGGCTACTACGGCGGGCTCCAGTTCTCCCAGAGCACCTGGGCCGCCCACGGCGGCACCGCCTACGCAGCCCGGGCCGACCTGGCCACCCCGGGCCAGCAGATCGCGGTGGCCGAGCACGTGCTCGGCCGCCAGGGCATCGGCGCCTGGCCGGTGTGCGGGAAGCACCTGACGGGGGGATCGACCAGGACACCGGCACCGGCACCGGCCCGGGCACCCGCAGCCGCACCGGCAAAGGCAGCCGCACCGGCAAAGGCAGCCGCACCGGCAAAGGCAGCCGCACCGGCAAAGGCAGCCGCACCGGCAAAGGCAGCTGCACCGGCAAAGGCAGCTGCACCGGCAAAGGCAGTGCCCCAGGGCCAGGCTCCCGCGGGCATGTACACGGTCCGGCCGGGTGACACCCTCGCGAAGATCGCCAGCGCACACGGCGTCGCGGGTGGATGGCGCGCGCTCTACGCCCGGAACTCGGCCACGATCGCCGACCCCAACCTGATCTGGGTGGGGCAGCGGCTGGCGATCTGACCGGCCGCACCGCGTGACCGGCTGCGGCGGGTGGGACGGATCGGGGCCGCCCCACCCGCCGCAACCGTGCCCGACGGTCACGCCCCCGGTCGGAACGGTGTCAGCCGGGCGTGACCGGCGCGTCCAGGAGTGGCGTCGAGGGGGTCAGCTGCCGGCTGCGCACCGCCTTGCGCACCCGCTGGTCGGTGCCGGGCCGGCCGAAGGGCAGCTGGTTGCCGGCATCGGGATGCCCGGGGACGTTGCTCACGGCGATGGCGACGAGGTCGCTGTAGGCGTCCTGCCGCAGCCGGGCCGCAGGCGCTGGCCCGCGCTCTTGGCCTTCGCGACCACGGTCGCTGCGGTGCGGCCGAGGGCACCCATCAGGCCGAGCGCGGTCGTGAGGACGGCGGATCCCTGACGGGTGGCGAGTAAGAACACGACGGCAGCGACCGCCGCGGCGCCGAGGACCGCCAGCAGCAGTTGCGGCCAGCAGGCGCGGACGGCGTGCAGCGACGTCCGCCAGCCCTGGAGGATCGCGTACGGCTGACGTACGTGGTCGGGTCCCGTTCCAGGACCAGCAGCTCGTACCACCGGCGGGACTGCTCGTAGAGCCGGGTCCGGTCGGCGTCGGCCCACCGCCAGTCCTCCTCGGCCGCCACCTGTCCCCAGGCCTGGATGCTGCCGGACACCGCTGCCGGGGTGAGGGAGTTGACGTGCGGCGCCACCCGCCCGACCAGCCGGGTCAGCTCCCCCCGCCGGGTCGAACCGAGGAGGAAGGTCCCGGCCGTGGCGGCCGTGGGCCCGGGCGGCTGCTGGTCTTCCGCCCCGATCGCCCAGTAGCACTCGGCCAGGCCACGGCCCAGCAGGTATGCGTCGGCGGTCTCCGACGCCGCATACGACGACTACGACAGCCCGACGGACACCGACTTCGCCCGGTCCGAGCGCCTCGTCGCCACGATCTACGAGGGCTAGCGGGCGAACCCGGAGATGTTCGCGCGCACGTTGCTGCTGATCACCTATGACGAGCACGGCGGCTTCTTCGACCACGTGCCCCCGCCCACCGGGGTGCCGGCTCCCGGCGGGCACGCTGGTCCCCCACGTCCACGACCACGTCCACGACCACGACCACGACCACGACCACGCGAGCGTGCCGGCAACCCTGCGCGCGCTGTTCGCCCCCCACGCCGAACCGCTGACCGCCCGGGACGCCTGGGCCACCCCGTTCCACGACGTCACCACCCTCGACGAGCCCCGGACCGACCTGCCCGACCTGTCGGACCACACCGTGCCCCCCGCGCAGAGCGCCGCCCCGGCAGCGCGCACGGCCGCCGGGCCGGGCACGGCCGCACCGGAGCACGTGCCCGAGTACTACTGGGAGTTCGTCCGGCAGGCCGACCAGGTCCGCCAGCGACTGGCGGCGGTCGGTGAGCCGGAGATCGCCCCGGCCGCGACCAGCAGCGGCACGCAGCGCGGCCAGGACATCACCGAGGCCTTCGCCCAGGCGGCCCACCGGCACCAGGACGAGGAGGGCGCCGGCTCGCCGTCGGTGACCGCGGCGTCCACGCGCCCCGAGGTGTAGCCCACGGGGACCCGGGCATGATCTGCCCCGTCCCAGCCCGCAGGAACACCCGGAGGCCCCCGCATGTCCGAGTCCGTCGAGTTCGCCGTCTGGGCACCGCTGCCGAAGCAGGTGCGCCTGACCGTCGACGGTGCGGTGCACGACATGCAGCCCGACGACTCCGGCTGGTGGCGCGCGCAGGTCCAGGCCGCCCCCGAGGCCGACTACGGCTTCCTGCTCGATGACACCCGGACGCCACGGCCCGACCCGCGCTCACGCCGCCAGCCCGACGGGGTGCACGGGCTGTCCCGGCGCTTCGACCCCTCGGCGTACGCGTGGGGGGACGGCGCGTGGACCGGTCGGCCGCTGGCCGGCGGGGTCGTCTACGAGATGCACGTGGGCACCTTCAGCCGCGAGGGCACCTTCGACTCGGCGATCCGCAACCTGGACCACCTCGTCGACCTGGGCATCGACTTCGTGGAGCTGCTGCCGGTCAACGCCTTCAACGGCACCCACAACTGGGGCTACGACGGGGTGGCCTGGTACGCCGTCCAGGAGACCTACGGCGGCCCGGCCGGCTACCAGCGGTTCGTCGACGCCTGTCACCAGCGCGGCATCGGCGTCATCCAGGACGTCGTCTACAACCACCTCGGCCCGTCCGGGAACTACCTGCCGGAGTTCTTCCCGATCTTCGCCGAGGGCGGCGCCAACACCTGGGGCAACTCGATCAACCTGTCCGGCCCGGACTCCGATGAGGTGCGCCGCTACATCCTGGACAACGCGCTGATGTGGCTGCGGGACATGCACGTCGACGGGCTCCGGCTGGACGCCGTGCACGCCCTGGTCGACGAGCGCGCCACCCATCTGCTGGAGGAGATGGCCGCGGAGGTGGCGAAGCTGTCGGTCGCCGAGGGCCGCCCACTCACCCTCATCGCCGAGAGCGACCTCAACGACCCCCGCCTGGTCACCCCCCGGGTGGCCGGCGGCACGGGGCTGGACGCGCAGTGGAGCGACGACTTCCACCACGCGCTGCACACCACGCTCACCGGCGAGGCCCAGGGCTACTACGCCGACTTCGCCGCCGCCGGCCTCGGCGCGGTGGCCAGGACCCTCACCGGCGCCTACTTCCACGCCGGCGACTGGTCCAGCTTCCGCCGCCGGCACCACGGCCGGCCGGTCGACACCGCCGCCCTGCCCGGCTGGAAGTTCGTCGGCTACCTGCAGGACCACGACCAGATCGGCAACCGGGCCGTAGGGGACCGGATCTCCGCCTCGCTGTCCCCCGGCCTGTTGGCCGTCGGCGCGTCGCTGGTCCTGACCAGCCCCTTCACCCCGATGGAGTTCAAGGGCGCGGAGTGGGGCGCGTCCACCCCGAGGCAGTTCTTCACCAGCCACCCGGAGCCCGAGCTCGGCAGGGCCACCGCCGAGGGCCGCATCGGTGAGTTCGCCGAGCACGGCTGGGACGCCGCGGTGGTGCCCGACCCGCAGGACCCGGACACCTTCACCCGTTCCAAGCTGGACTGGGCCGAGCTCGCCGACGAGCCGCACGCGCAGCTGCTGGCGATCCACAAGGCGCTGATCGCGCTACGGCACGCGCACCCGGACCTGGTCGACCCCGACCTGTCCACGATGGCGGTCAGCTGGGACGACGCCGACCGCTGGATCGTCGTCCAGCGGGGCTCGCTGCGGGTGGTGGCCAACCTGTCCGACCAGCCGCGGGAGATCGACCTGGACGTCCCGGCGGACGAGGTGCTGTTCGCCAGCGCCGACCTGCCCACGCTGGACGGCGCGACGGTCACCCTGCCGGCGGAGAGCGCCGTCGTCGTCACCACCCGCTGACGTGCGCCGGCTCCTGCCCACCCCGGAGCCGGTCGCCGAGGCCGGGCTGGCCGACGCCTACCGGCTGCCGCCCGGACGGCACCTGCGGGCGAACTTCGTCGCCGCCCTGGACGGCGCGACCAGCGTCGCCGGGCGCAGCGGCGGCCTCGGCTCGGACGGCGACCGGCGGGTGTTCCGCGTGCTGCGGGCGCTGGCCGACGCCGTCCTGGTCGGGTACGGGACCGCCGCCGCGGAGGGCTACCGGCCGGTGCTCGCCGACTCCGCGGTCGGGCAGCTGCGCTCGGCCCTGGGCCGGGAACCGACCGCACCGGTGATCGTGGTGTCCCGGCAGGCCTCGCTCCGGCCGGACGACCAGTTGGTGACCGACGCCGTCGCCCCCACCGTGCTGGTCACCTGCGCCGCCGCGGACCCGGGCCGCCGCGACGCGCTCGCCGCCGCCGGGGTGCACGTGCTGGTCTGCGGCGAGGACGACGTGGACCTGCCCGGCGCACTGGACCTCCTTGCCGGGCGGGGCCTGACCCAGCTGGTCTGCGAGGGCGGGCCGACGCTGTTCGCGGCGGCGCTGGCCGCCGGGGTGGTCGACGAGCTCGACCTGTCCATCGCACCCCTGCTGGCCGGCGGGGCACCCGGGATGCTGGGCACGGGCGGGCTGCCCTCCCCGGCGACGACCCGGCTGATCCAGGTGCTCGAGGAGGACGGCTACCTGTTCACCCGGTATGCGGTCGAAGCCCCTGCGCAGCCCCGGCTGCTTGACTGACCCCATGGACCTGCCCGTGCTGCCGCCGGTCAAGCCGATGCTCGCCAAGCCCGCGGCGAAACTGCCCACCGGCGACGGCCTGTACTACGAGCCCAAGTGGGACGGCTTCCGCTGCATCGTCTTCCGGGACGGCGACGAGGTGGAGCTGGGCAGCCGCAACGAGCGCCCGCTCACCCGGTACTTCCCCGACGTGGTGGCGGCGGCGAAGGCGCAGCTGCCCGAGCGGTGCGTCGTCGACGGGGAGATCCTCGTCCCGCGCGGGGACCGGTTGGACTTCGAGTCCCTGCTGCAGCGCATCCACCCCGCCGCGTCCCGGGTGACCAGGCTGGCCGCCGAGACACCGGCGTCCTTCGTCGCCTTCGACCTGCTCGCGCTCGACGACGAGTCGCTGTTGCAGACGCCCTTCGGTGTGCGGCAGGCCCGGCTGCGCGAGGCGCTGGCCGGCGGCCGGGCGCCGGTGTACGTCACCACGCTCACCCAGGATGCCGAGCTCGCGCAGCGCTGGTTCGCCGAGTTCGAGGGCGCCGGCCTGGACGGCGTGGTCGCCAAGCGGGCCGACCTGCCCTACGCCCCCGATCAGCGGCTGATGACCAAGGTCAAGCACGTGCGCACCGCCGATTGCGTGGTCGCCGGGTTCCGCTGGCACAAGAGCGGGCCGGTGGTCGGGTCACTGCTGCTGGGCCTCTACGACGACGCGGGGACACTGCAGCACATCGGCGTCGCGGCGTCGTTCACGATGCAGCGCCGGGCCGAGCTCGTCGAGGAGCTGGCTCCCTACCGGGCCGACGCACTGTCCGGACACCCGTGGCAGGACTGGGCCAACGCCCAGGTGGAAGGCGACGGCGAGCGTCGGATGCCAGGCGCCACCAGCCGCTGGAACGCCGGCAAGGATCTCTCCTGGGTGCCGCTGCGCCCCGAGCTGGTGGTGGAGATCCGCTACGACCAGCTGGAGGGCAGCCGGCTGCGGCACACCGGCCAGTTCCAGCGCTGGCGCCCCGACCGGGATGCCCGCTCCTGCACCTACGACCAGCTCGACATCCCGGTGCGCTACGACCTGGCCGAGGTGCTCCGGGGATGAGCGCGAGGCAGGCCGCCAGGACCGCGTCCTACTGTGGACGGTCATGACCGCGCACCGCCGCACGCTGACCACCGTCAGCCTGGCCCTCGCCGGCCTGCTCGCCGCCCTCCTGGCGCTGGCCGGCTGCACCTCTTCCGGCGACGCCGGCACGGCGTCCGGCTCGGTGGCGGCCAGCGGCAGCACCGTGCCGCCGGCCACCGCGATCGACTGGACCGACTGCAACGACAAGATCCAGCCGATCATCGCCAACCGCCCCGGGTCGGACCGCGCGCTGGCGTTCTCCTGCGGGACGACGACGGCGCCGGTCAGCTATGACGACCCCTCCGGCCCCACGCTCCAGCTGTTCATGGTCCGCGCCGTCCTCGCCGGGCAGGCCGACCGGAAGGGCTCACTCATGGTCAACCCCGGTGGCCCGGGCAGCTCGGCCACCGACGCGGCGATCCAGTCGGCGCTGACCCTGCCGGTCGACGTCCTGCAGCGCTTCGACATCGTCGGGGTGGACCCGCGCGGCGTGGGACTGTCCACCCCGGTCGAGTGCATCCCCGACCAGCAGAAGGACCAGATCGCCGCCGCCGAACCGCGGCCCACCGCCCCCGAGCAGCTCGACGCCGCCTTCGCCCTGGCGAAGCAGGTGTCCGACGAGTGCAGCAAGAAGTACGGCAAGGCGCTCGGCGCCTTCAGCACCGTCGCCACCGCCCGGGACATGGACCGCGTGCGGGAGGCGCTCGGGGACCAGCAGCTCACCTACCTCGGCTACTCCTACGGCACGACCCTGGGCTCGACGTACGCCGAGCTGTTCCCGGACCGGGTGCGGGCCCTGGTGCTCGACGGGGCGGTCGACCCCGACGCCGATGCGCAGGCCGCCGCCGAGGCCCGGGCGCAGGGTTTCGAGGCGGCGTTCGACGCCTTCGCCGCCAACTGCACCGGGCTGGTCGGGGGCTGCCCGGTCGGCGCGGACCCGAGGGCCTTCCTGAACGACGTGCTCACCCAGGCCGCGGCCACCCCCATCCCGAGCAGCCGCGCCGGGGAGACCCGGCAGGCCACGCCGGGCCTGGTGCTCACCGGCGTCCGGTCCGCGCTGTACCAGCCCAGCGCGTGGCCGCAGCTGGCCCAGGGGCTGGCCAGCGCGAAGAACGGCGACTCCGCCGGCATCCTCACCCTCGCCGACACCTATACCGGGCGGAACGAGGACGGCACCTACAGCAACGTCATCGACGCGAACCTGACGGTGGACTGCGCCGACACCGACGAGACGTTCAGCGCCGCGACCGTGCGCGGTCTGGTGGCCGACTGGAACGCGAAGTACCCGCTCTTCGGCGCGGACGCCGCGACCAGCCTCTACACCTGTTCGGCCTGGCAGGCCCCGCGCACGCCGGTGCCCCACCGGGACGCGCAGGGCAGCGCCCCCATCCTGGTCATCGGGACCCAGGGCGATCCGGTCACGCCGCTGCCCGGCGCGGTCGACATGGCCCGCGACCTGACCAGCGGGGTGCTGCTGACCTGGCAGGGCAGCGGGCACACTGCCTATCCCAAGACCGACTGCGTGACCGCAGCGGTCGACGCGTACCTGATCGACCTGACCGCACCGCAGGCCGGGCTCACCTGCCCCGCCTGAGCGGCGGCCCGGACGACCCGGCCTGACGAACGGAGCCCGCATGGCCAGCAGCAAGGACGCCGTCGTGCTGCAGGTCGACGGACACGACGTGCGGGTCAGCAACCCGGAGAAGCCGTACTTCGCCGAGCAGGGCATCCGCAAGATCGACGTCGTCGAGTACTTCATCGCCGTGGGCGAGGGCATCCTGTTCGCCCTCCGAGACCGGCCGACGACGTTGGAGCGCTGGCCGGGCGGGGTGTTCGAGGGGGCGCGGATCTCCACCCGGGTCGACAGCACCGGCGACGCGTTCTACCAGAAGCGGGTGCCCAAGAACGCCCCGGACTGGGTCCCGACCGCGCACATCACCTTCCCCAGCGGGCGGACGGCGGACGAGATCGCGCCGGACTCGGTCGCCGTCGTCGCCTGGGCGGCCAACCTCGGCACGCTGACGTTCCACCCCTGGCCGGTGTCCAAGGGCGACGTCGAACAGCCCGACCAGATCCGGATCGACCTGGACCCGCAGCCGGGCACCGACTTCTCCGACGCCGTCTGGGTGGCCCCGCACGTGCGGGAGCTGCTGCACGAGCTGGGCATGGAGGGCTGGCCGAAGACCTCCGGCGGCCGCGGGGTGCACGTCTACGTGCCGATCCAGCCGCGGTGGACCTTCCCCGAGGTCCGCCGCGCGGTGATCGCCTTCGGCCGGGAGCTGGAACGGCGCATCCCGGACCGGGTGACGATGAACTGGTGGAAGGAGGAGCGCGGCGAGAAGATCTTCATCGACTACAACCAGATGGCCCGGGACCGCACGATCGCCTCGGCGTACTCGATCCGACCCAAGCCGCACGCGCCGGTCTCCGCCCCCCTCGACTGGGACGAGCTACCCGACGTGACGCCCTTCGACTTCGACGTGCGCACCATGCCCGCCCGCTTCGCCGCGGTCGGTGACAAGCACGCCGGCCTGGCCGACCACGCCTTCGGCATCGAGCCGCTGCTGGAGCTGGCCGACCGGCAGGAACGTGATCTCGGTCTGGGCGAGATGCCCTATCCCCCGGACTACCCGAAGATGCCCGGCGAGCCGATGCGGGTGCAGCCGAGCCGGGCCAGGCGTTCCACCAGCGAAGGCGAGTGATTCCCGGCAGGAGACGGCACGAGCACGGCGCCTCTTCCCCGGATCCCCTCCCTGCGTGGCGATCCGGCTCGGGGACCTGCTGGCGTCGTTTCGTCGGCACCTACGCGCGGCCAGCGAGGCGCCCCGCACCATCGAGCTATACGGCCAGAGCGTCCGTTACTTCAGTCGCCGGCTGGCCGAGCACGACCGGCCGGAGACCCTGGACGAGCTGACCGGCATGCACTCAGCGCCTGGCTCGCGGAGAACTGCCAGCTCAGCACGGAGGCCGCCCGGCTGCGCGGAATGCGGCGGTTCTGCCGGTGGCTGGTGAGCGAAGGTGAACTGGACCGGGCGCGCCAACGGAGGGCATCGAGATCGCGGTGGCGCCGGACAAGCCGGTGCCGATCCTCAGCGACGCGGAGATCGCCGTGTTGCTGAAGACGTGCGCCGTCGGCCGGGGTTCGTCCGGGGACGTTCGCTCGCCCGATATTTCTCGGCCGCCGCGACGAGGTGATCTTCCGTCTGCTGCTCGACACCGGCGTCCGGGTCTCGGAGTTGGTCGGGCCCCTGCTGCCCGGGCGTGGACCCGAGATCACGGCGCTCGATCCTGCCGGGGCGGGGGGTGACCCGGCTCGGGGCGCCATCAGGGCGGAACCGTGGTGGGCATGCGGTGCCTAGCTCCGGGCCCATGTGAACATGGGTGCGCGCTTCTCGAGGAAGGCCCGGGGTCCCTCCAGGCGGTCGACGCTCGTCGTCCACTCACGGACCCACTGATCGAAGATCGCCTGCGCAGCGGGGCCGTCCGCGCCGTCCACTACCGCGTTGATCGTCTCCTTCGCGGAGGCTTGCGTGAGCGGCGAGGCGGCCAGCAGGGAATCGATCAGCTCCTCGACGTGGTCGTCCAGAGCAGCCGCAGCGACCACGGTCTCGACCAGCCGAATGCTCTGTGCTTCCGCCGCGTCGATCTTCGCGCCGGTGAACAGCAGCCGACTCGCCTGCCCCGCACCGACGAGCGCGACCAGCGTCCGGATCGAGGTGGCGTGGTAGACGATTCCCATCTTCGCCGGCGGTATCGAGAACACGGCGGACTCGTCAGCGGCCCGGATGTCACAGGCGACGGCGATCTGCACGCCCCCGCCCATGCAGTGCCCGCGGATCTTGGCGACCGTCGGGATCGGCACCTCACGGA
>JAOPWG010000338.1 GCA_025965775.1 Modestobacter sp.
GACCAGCGCCCGAGGTTCCGAGCGGACGACGGGATTCGAACCCGCGACCCTCACCTTGGCAAGGTGATGCTCTACCAGCTGAGCCACGTCCGCAGTGCGTGTTGAACTCTAACCGACCCTCTGGAGCGCTCCAAACCCGGGGGGGTCACCACCCCCTCGCGAGTGGCGTTTGTGCAGGTCAATGCGCTGCGGCAGGTGTGCCCGGGGATGGTGCGCTCAGAGCGCGGTCGGGTCCGGTCCGCCGCCCTGCAACAGCGCCGACAGCTCGTCGTCCACCTGGAGCAGCCCGCTCTCGTGCCCGGTGGGGACCAGGCGCTCGGTCTCCCGCAGGAAGTCCCCGACCACGGCGGCGGACATCTCGAACAGCGCTTCGCCCGAAGGGGCCCGCAACTGCAGGAAGAGCACGCCGGGCGCGGCCCGGGTGGGCCAGATCCGCACGTCGCCCTCGCCGGCCGGGCAGGACAGGCCGGCCCGTAGCAGCTCGCGGCTGAGCAGCCACTCCACGCCACCGTCGTCCTCGGGGTCGGGAGACCCGGCGGCGTCGGTGGTCTCGGCGGCCTCACCGAACCGGACGCGGACGGCGAACGGGTCGGCGGAGTCGTAGACCAGGGTGGCCGGGACAGAGGTCCACGCGTGGGGGCCGACGAGGTGCAGGGTTGTGCGAGCGGTACAGCCCGGACTCGAGGAGCGCGCCATGTCCCTGCAACGACGCAGGGCTCGGGAAGTGACTCCCCGCCCGGCGTGTCGGCAACTTCTCGTCACTCTCGTCACACGCGTTGCCATCTGCACCGCGGGAGGACGCCGCGCGTGCTGAACCGGGGACACTGGGTTCTCCGAAGACTCCGTGTGACCATGGGACTCGTGAGCCGACCAGCCCGGCGTCCGGAGGACAGCGCTGCCGACGCCGAACTGCTCCGGCGGGTAGCAGCGGGTGACCGTGACGCCATCGAGGACTTCTACGAGAGGTTCCGGCGTCCGGCGTTCGCCCTGGCGCGTCGCGTGCTCGCCGACGACGCTCTCGCCGAGGACGTGCTGCAGGACGTCTTCCTGACCGTCTGGCGCAACCCGGCCGGCTTCGACGGCGCGCGCGGCAGCGTGTCGACCTGGTTGCTGACCCTGGTCCACCACAAGGCGGTGGACGCCGTCCGCCGGGAGGAGTCCCAACGGCGCCGGCAGGTGCGCGCGGAGGACGACCTGGCCCTCTCGGCGCCGATCCAGGGCGACGACGTCGAGGACCGGGCGTGGGCCGGCATCGTCGCCGACCGGGTGCGGGCGGCCCTCGGCGGCCTGCCGGAGGCCCAGCGTGAAGCGCTGACCCTGGCCTATTACGGCGGTTACACCCAGCGGGAGGTGGCGGCGCTCACCGGCACACCCCTGGGCACGGTGAAAACGCGCATGCTGGCCGGGATGCGCCGGCTGAAGGGCACCCTGGGCACCGCGGTGCCCGGTGGCGCGGCTTTCGGGGACGGGGGTGCGCGATGACCACCGATGCGCAGGGACGTGGGCGCGACGACCACGAGCCCTTCGACGAACTGGCCGTGGGGTGGGCGCTGCACGCCCTGGAGCCGGAGGACGAGGCGGCCTTCGGCGCACACCTGGTCGGCTGCGACCGCTGTGCCCGGACCGTTGCCGAGACCCACGACGTGATGGCCGCCCTGGCCATGGATCTGCCGCCGGCGGAGCCGTCGGACTCCCTCGGTGACCGGCTGCGGGCGGCGGTCGAGCAGACCGAGCAGCTCCCGCCGCCGCACGAGCCGACGCAGCGGGCGGAGCCGCCGGTGCGCCAGCCCGCGCGCCCCGCGAGCCGGCATCCCGCCTTCGGCCTCCGTCCGCCGCCGACGGACGGGCCGCCACCGCCCCGGGCGCTCCAGGTCCCCGACCCCCGTCCGCCATGGCGCCGGGTGCTGCCGCACGCGCTGGTGGCGGCGGCCGTGGCGGCGATCCTGGCGCTCGGCTCCTGGAACGCGGTCCTCAGCGGGGACCGGGACGCCGTCCGGGCCACGGCGACGGAGCAGTCGCAGATGATCAAGGCCCTGCTCAGCCCCGGGCGGGCCACCATTGCGCCGCTCACCGAGGACGGGCGCACGGTCGCCACCGTGGTCGCCCGCAGCGGTCAGGTCCAGGTCGTGGCCACCGGGCTCCCGCTCAACGACACCCGGGACAGCACCTACGTGGTGTGGGGAGTGGGAGCGGGCTCACCGGTCGCCCTGGGCACCTTCGACGTCGTCTCCCCGCAGATGGACCTGCGGACCGTAGGCTCCACGGCGACCGGGCTGGACGAGTACTCCACCTACGCGATCAGCAGGGAGCCCGGTCGGCAGGCTCCGCCGACACCGTCGGAGATCGTGGCGAACGGGCAGGTGACCAGCTGAGTGAGCGCGGCAGCGTGACGGCGCCGGGGGACCCTCTCCGGGAAACGGCCGCCGCGCGCGCCGACACGCCCCCGCGGGAGTCCGAGGCGGAGCACCGGGCGCGCTACGAGGCCGAGGGGTCCCACAGCCTGCGGGAGCGGGTGGCCGAGGCGCACTGGCGCCGTCGGGTGGCCGGCCGGCGGACCCTGGACACCGCCTACCGGATCGGCGTCGGGCTGATCGGCGCTCTGGTGGTCGCGTTCGGTGTCGTCACCATCCCGCTGCCCGGTCCCGGGTGGCTGACCGTGATCGCCGGGCTCTTCCTGCTCGGCACCGAGTTCGCCTGGGCCGAACGGCTGCTGGGGTACACCCGCCGGCGGGTCGAGGGCTGGACCGAGTGGTTGGGCCGCCAGCCGGTGGTCGTGCGGGTGGCCGTCGGCCTGCTGACCGCGGCGTTCGTCTACGGCGTCCTGGTCGTGACCCTGCACGTGTTCGGCACGCCGGACTGGGTGCCGGGGTGGGTGCCGCTGTGGCGGTGAGCATCTGGCAGACTGAACAACGGCACGGGCGATTGGCTCAGCGGTAGAGCGCTTCGTTCACACCGAAGAGGTCACTGGTTCGATCCCAGTATCGCCCACCGCCGAAGGCCCCTGACCCGTGTGGTCGGGGGCCTTCCGCATTCGCGGGGCACCATGGACGGCGATGCCCCCCGACCCGCAGCCCCGCACCGCGGTGGACCCGGTCGCCCCCGACCGGGCGACCCGGCTGGCGCTGGCCGTCGCCCGCGACGGGCCCACCTGCATCTGGTGCGGCCGGGAACTGGCCGGTCAGGTGCACCCGACGACCGAGCACGTCGTCCCCCGCGTCAAGGGCGGTCCCTCGTGGCCGGAGAACGAGGTCGCGGCCTGCCGCCGCTGCAACGCGGCCCGCGGGCACATCAGCCCCGTGCAGTGGCTGACCGAGTGCCGGGGCCGGGGCTGGGCGCCCGACGAGGAGCGGTTGACCCGGTCGCTGGAGGCGCTGGCCGCGGCGATCGCCCGGCGGGGCGGCCAGCGGCGCGCCCGTCCCTACCTGGACGGCCAGCTGCGTCGGCTGCGCCGCCAGCGGCCGGCAGCCTCCTGACCCGGCGTAGCGTCGGGACGCGTGAGGACCCCCGGACCGCAGTCCGCCGTCGGCACCGTCGGCACCGTCGGGCAGATCGCGGTGTATCCGGTGAAGTCCCTCGCCGGCCGCACCGCCGAGGCCGCGGAGGTGGGTCCCGCCGGGCTGGTCGGTGACCGCGCCTACGCGGTGGTGGACGCCACGACGGGGGAGCGGGTCACGGCCCGGACGACGCCCGGGATGCGTGAGGTCGTGGCCACCGGGGACGTCGCGCAGGACACCGTCACCCTGACCGAGGTGCTCGGCCGCCCGGTGCGGCTGGCTGCCTCCGACGCCGGACCGCAGGTCGACGCCGCCCCCGTGCACCTGGTCTCGCGGCAGGCCATCGTCCGCGCCGCCGCCGGCGACGTGCCGGATGGCTGCTCGGCGGAGGACCCGCGGGCCAACCTGTTGCTGCAGTTGCCCGAGGGGGCCGACGAGCGCGCGTGGGTGGGCCGTCGGCTGCACGTGGGCGAGGTCGTCCTCGACGTGGTCCGCACGCCCAAGCACTGCCTGGGCGTGTACGCCGAGGTACGCGTCCCCGGCCGGGTGGCCGTGGGCGACCCCGTCCGGCTGGACGAGCCCGGGGACTGACCGGGAAGGCGGCGGAGGACCGCGGGTCCCGCGCACTAGTCTCGGGGTTCCGGCCCGCAGCCGGCAGCCGACCCCGACCCCCAGGAGCACCTCGTGTCCACCGCGCCCTCGCCCACCGCCGCCGCCCCGATCCGGGTGCCGGCCGGGACGACGGCCCAGCAGGCGCTCAAGGACGCCGGCGTCCCGCTCAAGGGCCCCGACGGCGCCGTCGTCGTCCGGGAGATCGCCACCGGCGACCTCAAGGACCTCGCCTGGGCGCCGGGGGTCGACGCCGAGGTGGAGCCGGTCGAGGCCGCCAGCGAGGCGGGCCGCGCGGTGATCCGGCACTCGACCGCGCACGTTCTCGCGCAGGCGGTGCAGGACCTGTTCCCGGGCACCCGGCTGGGCATCGGCCCGCCGGTGGAGAACGGCTTCTACTACGACTTCGACCCCGAGCGGCCCTTCACCCCCGAGGACCTGCAGTCGCTGGAGAAGCGCATGCAGGCCATCGTCAAGCAGGGGCAGCACTTCGCCCGGCGGGAGATCAGCGACGCCGACGCCGCGGCCGAGCTCGCGACGGAGCCGTACAAGCTGGAGCTGATCGGGCTCAAGGGCGGTGCGGGCTCCGGCGACGAGGCGGCCGAGGGCGCCGACGTGGAGGTCGGCGGCGCGCAGCTGACGATGTACGACAACCTCGACCCGCGCAGCGGTGAGCGGGTCTGGACCGACTTGTGCCGCGGCCCGCACCTGCCGCGCACCAGCGCGATCCCGGCCTTCTCCCTGACCCGCAGCGCGGCCGCCTACTGGCGGGGGAGCGAGAAGAACCCGCAGCTGCAGCGGGTGTACGGCACCGCGTGGGAGAGCAAGGACGCGCACAAGGCGTACCTCGAGCACCTGGCCGAGGCCGAGCGGCGCGACCACCGCAGGCTGGGCGTCGAGCTGGACCTGTTCAGCTTCCCCGACGAGATCGGCTCCGGGCTGGCGGTCTTCCACCCCAAGGGCGGCGTCATCAAGCGCGAGATGGAGGACTACGTCCGCCGGCGGCACATCGACGAGGGCTTCCAGTACGTCGGCACGCCACACATCAGCAAGGGCGGCCTGTTCGAGACCTCGGGGCACCTGCCGTACTACGAGGACACCATGTTCCCGGGCATGGAGCTGGAGAACAGCACGTACTACCTCAAGGCCATGAACTGCCCCATGCACAACCTGATCTTCCGGTCGCGCGGGCGGTCCTACCGCGAGCTCCCGCTGCGGTTCTTCGAGTTCGGCTCGGTGTACCGGTACGAGAAGTCGGGCGTCGTGCACGGTCTCACCCGGGTGCGCGGGCTCACCCAGGACGACTCGCACAGCTACGTGACCCCCGAGCAGGCGCCCGGTGAGATCCGGCACCTGCTGGCCTTCGTGCTCGGGTTGCTGCGCGACTTCGGCCTGGACGACTACTACCTGGAGCTGTCCACCCGCGGGGAGTCGGAGAAGTTCATCGGCTCCGAGGAGGAGTGGGCGGTCGCCACCGCCGTGCTCGAGGAGGCGGCCCGGGAGACCGGGCTGGAGCTCGTGCCCGACCCGGGCGGCGCGGCGTTCTACGGCCCCAAGATCTCGGTGCAGGCGCGCGACGCCATCGGCCGTACCTGGCAGATGTCGACCATCCAGTACGACTTCAACCAGCCCGCCCGGTTCGGCCTGGAGTACACCGCCGGCGACGGGTCGCGCGAGCAGCCGGTGATGATCCACTCGGCGAAGTTCGGGTCCATCGAACGGTTCTTCGGGGTGCTCACCGAGCACTACGCCGGGGCCTTCCCGGCCTGGCTGTCCCCGGTTCAGGTGGTGGGCATCCCGATCACCGATGAGCAGGTGCCCTACCTGACCGACGTGGCCCTCCAGTTGCGGCAGCGCGGCATCCGGGTCGAGGTCGACGACTCCGACGACCGGATGCAGAAGAAGATCCGTACCGCCAGCAAGCAGAAGGTGCCCTTCGTGCTGATCGCCGGGGCCACCGACGCCGAGGCCGGTGCGGTGTCCTTCCGCTACCGGGACGGCTCGCAGCACAACGGTGTCCCGGTCGCCGAGGCCGTCGATCAGGTCGTCGCGTGGGTGCGGGCCCGGCACAACGCCGACCCCACCGCCGACGCCCCCGTGGTGGCCGGATGAGCGAGGAGCCGTCGCAGGACCGACCCCCCGTCTCGGCCGATGAGGGTGGCCCGAGCTCGGTCTTCGAGCACCTGTGGACGCCCTACCGGATGGCCTACATCCGCGGCGAGGGCAAGCCGACCGGCGACCACGACTGCCCGTTCTGCCTGATCCCGGCGATGAGCGACGAGGACGGGCTGATCGTCGCCCGCGGGAAGACGGTGTACGCCGTCCTCAACCTGTACCCGTACAACGCCGGGCACCTGATGGTGGTCCCGTACCGGCACGTGCCGGACTACACCGACCTGACGACGCCGGAGGTCGCCGAGCTGGGGGCGTTCACCCAGACCGCGATGCGGGTGGTCCGGGCGGTCAGCGGCGCCCACGGCTTCAACATCGGCATGAACCAGGGCGCCGTCGCCGGGGCCGGCATCGCCGACCACCTGCACCAGCACGTCGTACCGCGCTGGGGTGGGGACACCAACTTCATGCCGGTCGTGGGGCTCACCCGCGTGCTGCCCCAGGTGCTGGCCGAGACCCGCGAGCTGATGGCCGCCGCCTGGGCCGGGCACGCGGCCCCGACCGGCGAGCGGGAGGCCTGAGTGCTCGGCATCAACCTCCGGCCGGCCGTCGGCAGGTTCTGGGCTCCGGTCGTCGCCGGCCTGGTCCGGGCCGGGGTGACCGCGGATGCGGTGACCCTGACCGGCACGCTCGGCGCAGTCGCCTCCGCGGCGTTCCTGATCGGCAACGGCCGGCTGTTCTGGGGTGCGTTCGCCGTCACCGTCTTCGTCCTGCTGGACATGCTCGACGGCGCGCTGGCCCGGGCCCGGGGTGGCGGTTCGCTGTTCGGCGCGGTGCTGGACTCCACCGGTGACCGGGCCGCCGACGCGGCGATCTTCGCCGCACTGGCCTGGTGGTACTCGGGTGCCGGTGATAACCGGCTGCTGGTGCTGCTGGCCCTCCTCTGCCTGGTCCTGGGCGTGTTGACCTCCTACGTCAAGGCGCGTGCCGAGGGGGTGGGCATCGCCTGCGACGTCGGCGTCGTCGAGCGGACCGAGCGGCTCATCCTGGTCCTGGTGGGCACCGGGTTCACCGGCCTGGGCATCCCGTACGCGCTGCACGTGGCCCTGTGGCTGCTGCTGCTGGGCAGCGCCGTCACCGTGGGACAGCGTTTCGCCGCGGTACGCCGCGGCTCCCGTGGGCGGCGCCTGCCGGGGACCCCGGCCCCGTCGGGGCCGTCGGCGCCGTGAGCGGGCGCGCGAGCTCACGCAAGCGCACGGCAGCCCCGCGGCCGACGAGCGCCGGCGAGGAGAACTCGTGAGCCGGGCCGGCGACCTGCGCGAGCGGCTCGCCGACGCCGCCTACGGGGCCGGCTGGGGAGCGGTGAAGCTGCTGCCCGAGCCGGTGGCCCGTGGCGCGTTCGCCACCGGCGGTGGCCTGGCGGCCCGGCGGAGCGGCCACCGTGTCCGCCAGCTGCGCGCGAACCTGCGGGTGGTCACCGGCGGACAGCTGGACGACGACGCGCTCGACGCGCTGACCCGGCGGGCGGTGCGCTCCTACGCCCGGTACTGGCAGGAGGCCTTCCGGCTGCCCACCCTGGACCCGGCCCGGCTGGTCGCGGCCTCGACCATGCCCGGCCGCGAGCATCTGGAGGCCGCCCGCGACGCCGGCCGGGGCGTCGTGCTGGCCCTGCCGCACAGCGGGAACTGGGACGTCGCCGGGGTCTGGCTGGTCGACTTCCTGGGGGGCCCGTTCCTCACCGTGGCCGAGCGGCTGC
>JAOPWG010000421.1 GCA_025965775.1 Modestobacter sp.
GAGGGGTGGTGGTGGACGGTGAGGTCGTCGACGTAGGCCAGGCCCCGCCAGCCCGCGCTCCCGGCGGCCGCCGCCCGGCACAGCCGGCCGGTGACGTCGGCGGCCGGATACCGCATCAGCGCGGTCAGCACCCGGCTGCGCCAGATGCCGGCCTGCCGTGCCACCGCCGCCTCCCGCCGCGTGGAGGGGTGGTGGTGGATGGTGAGTTCCTCGACGTAGGACAGACCCCAGCCGGCGGACGCCAGGTCCAGGGCGAGCCGCTCCTCCTCGCCGGGGAAGCGGACCACCGGGTCGAACCCGCCGACGGCGGTGAACGCCTCGGTGCGCACCAGCGCCGCGCAGGCCACGAAACCCAGCAGCGAGGGGCCGGGCAGGTCCGGGTCGGTGCCGAGTGGGCTGGCGGCCATCTCGGCGCAGACTGGGTCCGGCTCCTCCTCGGGGCCGACCAGGATGCGGGCGTTCAGCAGGCCCAACCGGGGGTGCGCGAGCATCACCGCCACCGCCCGGGCGAGGTCACCGGGGGCCCACCAGGAGTCGTCGTCGGTGAAGGCGAGGAAAGGCGTGCGGGCCTCCGCAGCGCCCAGGGTGCGGGCCATCGCGCCGGCGTTCTCCGCCAGGGCCAGCACGGTCACCTCGGGGTGGGCGGCCCGGACGGCGGCCACGGTGTCGTCGGTGGAGGCGTTGTCCACCAGAACCACCGGCGCCTCGTGTCGCGGCAGGCTCGCCAGCAGGTCCGCCCGGCGGTTGCGACTGGCGACCACGCAGGTCACCGCCGGACGCGGGACGTCGAGGTCGTCGGGGTCGTCGGGGTCGTCGGGGTCGTCGGGGTCGTCGGGGTCGTCGAGCACAGGGGGACGGTGCCCGCGACGAGGGCCGGCCAACCGACCGCTCGGCTGTGCCTTCCCTTCCCCCGGCTCCCGGGCCGCCGGCCGGGCGGTCGGGCGGTCGGGCGGTCGGGTCAGCCGCCCGGGCTCCCGGTCGGCCGGTCGAGGACGGTCGGCCGCTCGACCGGCCGCTGCAACGCCGCGGGGTCGGCGAACAGCCCCGCCGCCGGGCCCGTGCCGGCGATCGCGTCGGCGGCCAGCACCACCGAGGCCGCCGTCCACGTGGTCCGCTCGACCGGCCACCGGGCGCCGTCGGCGAAGACCAGACCGGTCCAGTAGGAGCCGTCCTCGGCCCGCAGATGCTGCATCGCGGCCAGTTGCTCGGTGGCCGCGTCCCGCTGGCCGATCGCGGCCAGGGCGAGGGCGAGCTCGCAGGTCTCGGCGCCGGTGACCCAGGGGCGGTCGGCGACGCACCGCACACCCAGGCCGGGCACGACGAAGGTGTCCCAGCCGGCAGCCAGCCGATCGTGGGCGGCCGGGCCGATGAGCGCCCCGGCGAGCACCGGGTAGTACCAGTCCATCGAGTAGCGCGACCGGTCGGCGAAGACGTCGGGCCGGTGGGACAACGCGGTCTGCAGGTCGTCGGCGGCAAGGTCCCAGGCCGGCTGCGGTTCGCCCACCAGCCCGGCCAGGGCGATGCCGCAGCGGAGGGCCTGGTAGAGGCTGGCGTTGCCGGTCAGCAGCGCGGTGTCGTCCGGGCTGCCGTCCGGGCGCAGTGCCCAGGAGACCGCGCCGGTGGGCAGCTGCATGGTGCTGACCAGGTCCAGGGCGCGCCGGACGACCGGCCAGAGCCGGCCTACGAACTCCTCGTCCACGGTGCTGAGCCAGTGGTGCCACACCCCTACGGCCAGGTAGCCGGCGTGGTTGCTCTCCGCTGCCGGTGCGGTGGGCCGGCCGTCGCGATACTCCGCGGCCCAGGAGCCGTCGGGCCGTTGCCGGTCGGCCAGCCAGGCGTAGGCAGCGGCGGCCCTGGCGTGCTCCCCGCCCACATCCAGCGCCATGGCCGCCTCGACCGAGTCCCACGGGTCCAGCTGCTCGGTGCGCGACCAGGGCAGCGCGCCGTCGGGGAGCTGCTCGGCGGCGATGGCGGCCACGGTCTGCGCCAGGTGCGCCGCGCTCAGCACACCCGGCAGGTGGGGCAGGCCGGGGCGCTCAGCCACGGGCCGCGGCGGCGGATTCGTGAGCCGGCCCGCCGGTGGGCCCGTGCGCGGGCAGGGCGGCGGGCTTGTCCGCGTAGATGACGAAGCTCTTGCCCAGCACGGGGTCCAGCAGTCGTTCGGCGGCCCGTGTCAGCCACGGCCGCTTCATCAGGTCCCACACCAGCAGCCGGTGGTAGGCGCGGACCAGCGCGTTGTCCCGGTCGACGCCCACGGCGCACTTGAGCCACCAGTAGGGCGCGTGCAGGGCGTGCGCGTGGTGGGTGCCGCTGGGCTGCAGCCCGACCGCGGCCAGTCGCTCCCACAGCTGGTCGCCGCGGTAGATGCGGATGTGACCGCCTTCGTTGGCGTGGTAGCGGTCCGACAGCGCCCAGCAGATCCGCTCCGGGCCGTAGCGGGGGACGGTCACCACCATCCGGCCGCCCGGGGCGAGCACCCGGACGATCTCGGCGAGCGCGGTGCGGTCGTCGACGATGTGCTCGAGCACCTCGGAGGCGATCACCCGGTCGACGCTGGCGTCGGGTACCGGGAGCGCGCGCAGGTCGCCCCGGGCCACCGCGGCGGAGGCCCCGGTGGGGGCTTCCCCGGCGGCCGCGATCGCCTGCAGCCAGCGCGAGGTGGTCTCCACCTCGCGCTGGCCCCAGTCCACGGCGAGCACCTGCGCTCCGCGCCGGTAGGCCTCGAAGGCGTGCCGGCCCTCGCCGCAGCCGAGGTCCAGCACCCGCATGCCCGGACCGACGTCGAGCAGGTCGTAGTCGACGGTCAGCACGGCGTGCTCCTCCGGTCCAGCACCTCGGCGTACCACTCGGCGGTCCGCTCCGCCGTCCGGCGCCAGGTGTAGGCGCCCAGCACCCGGGACCGCCCCGCCCGACCCAGCTGCTCCTGCAGCGAGGGGTGGTCGAGCACCAGTTGCAGAGCCCCGGCGAGCTGGCCGACGTCTCCGGCCGGCACCTGGACGGCGGCGTGCGAGCCGACGACCTCGGGCAGCGCTCCGCCGTCGGTGGTGACCAGCGGGGTCGCGCAGGCCATCGCCTCGACGGCCGGCAGCGAGAACCCCTCGTACAGCGACGGGATGGCGGCCACGGTGGCCGACTGCAGCAGTCGCACGAGCTCCTCCTGTTGGACCGGCCCGGTGAACCGGACGGCCTCGCCCAGCCCCAGCCGGTCCAGCGCGATGG
Organism: Modestobacter sp.; assembly: GCA_025965775.1. GTDB lineage: Bacteria > Actinomycetota > Actinomycetes > Mycobacteriales > Geodermatophilaceae > Modestobacter. Next base: position 3,220 of record JAOPWG010000421.1, read on the forward strand.
CCGCCGGGCCGCCCGGGCGCGCGGTGCCGACCACGGTCAGCCGCACGTCCCGTTCCGTGCGCAGCTTGGCGACCGCCTCCAGCAAGTGCACCAGCCCCTTGAGGGGGACGTCGGCGCTGGTCGTGACCACGATGCCGGCGGGCTCCCGGGTGGCGCGCTCGGCCGGCGGCTGGAACACGTCGGGGTCGATGCCCACCGGGATGACGTCCACGCGACGGGCGGGCACGCCCATGTACCGCTCGATGTCCCGGCGGGAGCTCTCGGAGACGGTGGTCAGGCCGTCGAGCCGCTGCGCCACCCGGGCCTGCATGGCGGTGAAGGCGTACCAGCGGCGCAGGGTCAGGCGGCGAGGCAGCCCGGCAGCGGCGGCCAGCTCCAGGTCCCGGTCGATGGCCACCGGGTGGTGCACGGTCGCCACCGTGGGCAGCCCCGCCCGGCGCAGCCGCAGCAGGCCGTAGCCCAGCGACTGGTTGTCGTGCACCAGGTCGAAGTCCGCGGCGCGCCGGCCCAGCAGCCGGGCGGTCCGCAGGGTGAAGGTGAGCGGCTCGGGGAAGCCGGCGGTGCACATGGTGGCCCACTCGACGACGTCGACGAGGCTGCGGAACTCCCTCGGGTGCGGCGTCCGGAAGGGGTCGGGCTCGCGGTAGAGGTCCAGGCTCGGCACCTCGGTGAGCGGGACCCCCGCGTCGAGCTCGGGGTAGGGCTGCCCGCTGAAGACCTCCACCCGGTGCCCGAGCTCCCGCAGTTCCCGGGACAGCGCCCGGACATAGACGCCCTGACCGCCACCGTGCGGCTTGCTCCGGTAGGACAGCAGTGCGACCCGCAACGACCGTCCCATGCGCCGGACTCTAACGAGCGGCCCGCCCGCCTCCGGGGGTGCGGCGAAGTGAGGGCAGGCGTCGTACGCCCGTGGGCGGCCTGGCAGGGTGCGGGCATGCTGCGACACGTCGTGCTCTTCACCTGGACCGCGGACACCGGACCCGAGCGCCGGGCCGAGACCCTGGCCGCGCTGCGGCGGCTGCCGGAGGAGGTCGGGGG
>JAOPWG010000426.1 GCA_025965775.1 Modestobacter sp.
TGCGCCGGTCGAGCTCGGCGTCGTCCAGGCCGGCGACCACGGTGGCCGCCGTCCGGAAGGCCTTCACCCGGTAGGACGGCTCGCGGGCGCGCTCCAGGAGGAAGGCGATCCTCCGGAGCGCGCCCGCCGGCGTCTGCGGCGTCCCGGTCAGGACTTGATCTTCTTCGCCTGCTTCGCGGCCCTCTTCTGCGCCTTGGCCGCCTTCTTCGACGCCTTCTCGTAGCTGGCCTCGGCGCCGGCCACGGCCATCTCCGCCGTCCGCTTGGCCCGGAAGCCGACCGACGGCTTGCCCTCGGTGTCGACCGCGGCGATCAGCAGGCCGCCGAGCAGGCCGAGGTTCTTGAGGAAGTGGCTGAGCTGACCGAAACGCTCCTTCGGGTCGTCGTGCTCCCAGAAGCGGTGGCCGGCCAGCGTCGTCGGCACGGTCGATCCGGCCAGCAGCAGCGCGGACACGCGGGGGAACTTGCCGAGGGCGAAGAGGGTGCCCGCGGCGACCTTCACCGCGGCGTCGATCTTCACCCACTGCTCGACGTCCCTGGGGACGTGGACCGGCAGCTGCTTGTCGGCGAGCCCGGCGATCTGCTCGATGATCGGGGCGGCGCCCGGGACCCTTGATTCCGGGTTGCGGAGGGTGTCGATCCCTCCGTAGATGAACGACGACGCGAGCAACGGCCGTGCGAGCCGGCGGACCAACATGGTGGGACCTCTTCCCTCGGGAACGTCAGCAGCTGGTTCACTGCCCGGGCCGGGGCCTGGGCAACCTCTGCCTTCGGACCGTAGTGAGGTACCGCGTTCCCCGCCGGGTCAAGCGGGCCGGGTTCCGCCTGGTGGGCGTGCTGGTGGGTGTGCGGACCAGCGGGCGGCTGCGGTGTCCGCCGGGTCGGCTGCGGTGCCCGCCGGGTCGGCTGCGGTGCCCGCCGGGATCGGCTGCGGTGTCAGCCGGCGGTCGGCTGCGGCGCGTGCCGGCCGAGGACGTCGTCCACGGTGAGGTCGGCCGGCAGGCCGGCGAGGTGGTCGGTCACCGGGGCGTGGTGGTCGGCGTGGCGGATGACCCCGCCCACGACGAGCGCAGCCGCGATGGAGACCAGGAGCCAGGCCAGGGCAATCACCACGACGATCACGCTCACAGTTCTAGTGCGGACCTCGTTGTCCGGACCGCGGGTTACCCGGGCAAATGCTGACGAAGCATTGATCACTTGATTGGCTCCGGCTCGACCCGACGAGCCGCGGATCACACGTGATGGGGACGGTGGGGCGGGATGATGACCGAGTGGCGGGTGGGGGTGCGGACAGTGGCTCTCTGACCGCCGTCCGTATGCGGCAGACCGCTCGCCGGGTGCTCGCTCTGGGCGCGCTCGGGGGTGCGCTGTTCACCGTGGGGCTGTTCGTCCGGCTGCGGTGCGCGGTCGGTCGCTGCCCGGTTCCGCACGCCCGGCGGCTGCTCGATCTGGACGCCGTGGGGAGCCTGCCGCGGCTGTACATCACGGCGCTGTTCCTGGCGGTCGCCGTCCTCGCCGCGCGGGCTGCTGTCCGCGTGTCCCCACCGGCGCGGTGGTGGTGGGGACTGGTCGCGCTGGGGGCAGTGGTGCTCGCGGCGGCGAAGTCGGTGAGCGTGCATTCCTCGGCCGAGAAGACGGACGGCCAGTGGGTGACCCTCGTGGGTGGCCTGCTCCTGACGCTGGTCGGTCTCCCCGCGCTCTGGTGGGCCGGACGTCGCTGGTCGGTCCCCGCCGCCGGCGCGGTGACGTTCCTGCTGGCTCTCTACGCGGCGGCCGCGCTGGGGCTGGACCAGGTGACCTCGCTGGTGCGCGCGCTGTCCGGCGGGCCGGTGTCGCTGGCGCTGGCCACCTACCTGGAGGAGGGCGGCGAGGCGGTCACGGCGTTGCTGCTGCTGGCCCGGGTCGCCCGATGGCTGCCCCCGCGCCGGTCCGACTGACCCGGGCGCGCCGAGCCGTGCCGAGCCGTGCCGAGCCGTGCCGAGATTCCGGGCGCCGGGTCGAGGGCCCCGGAACTGTCAGAGGGTGCCGGTAACGTCGAACACATGATCGAAGAGCTGGACGAGGCCCGCTACATCCGGGCCGAGGACCTGCCCTTCGACTGGTACGTGCCGCCGTCGGAGACCGAGCTCATCGCCGACATCTGGTCGTCGGATGCACGGATGCGCCGGCAGGCCGCCGAGCGCGCACGAGCCATCGACGCACTCGCCCGGCGCCGGCGTGCCGACCGCGACCGCCCCGCCGGCAGTCGCGGTGCCGCCGGACGGGACGCGCGATCGCTGTGGCGGCATGGCCTCGAGGATGTCTCGGAGTCGTTCGTGCCCGAGTTGGCGCTGATCCGCGGCTGCAGCGAGAACGAGGCAGAGCGGGTGGCGGTGGAGGCGCTGGTCCTGGTCCGGCACCTCCCGGCGAGCTGGGAGGCGCTGTACGAGGGCCGGCTGGACGAGCGCAAGGCCGCGGTGCTGGTCGAATTGCTCGGCCCGGTCTCCCGCGAGGTGGCCGACGAGGTGCAGCGCCGGGTCCTGGACGACGTGGAGACGCGGACGGCTCCGCAGCTGCGGGCCAAGGTCCGCCGGCTGCTGGCGCGGCTGGACGCCGACGCGCTCGAGAAACGGCGCCAGGAGGCTGCTCTGCGCGCGGATGTCCGTCACCGGGCGGTCGGTGACGGGATGAGCCAGCTGACCGTCGACCTGCCGACCCCGCTGGCCGCTGCCTGTGCGGATGCCTGTGACCAGTACGCCCAGATGCTGCGGGCGGACGGCGACCAGCGGCCGATCGGTGCGCTCCGGGCCGCGGCGGCTGCGGATCTGATCCTGCGGCCGTGGGAGGCGCGACCGGCGGTGACGGCGAACCTCACGGTGCATGCGCCGCTGTCCGGGCTGCGAGCGACGGGCGGCGGGTCGCCTGCGCCGGCGGCTGAGGTGTCCGGTCAGTTGGTGACCGCGCAGCAGTGTCGGGAGCTGCTCGGGGAGCTGGAGGCCCTGGGTGTGCGGGCGGCCGAGGGCGGGAGCCTGCAGGTGGCGCTGCACGATCCGGTGACCGGGCGGCTGGTCGCGGTGGCGACGCCGCGGGAGCTGCGGCGTGGGGCGTTCGGTCGCCGGACACGTCGCCGCGGTGTTCCGGTGGGCGAGCAGGGATCCGGGTCGGGTGGCGTCGGGCTGGGAGGTGTCGGGCTGGGGCCGCCCGGGTCGACGACGGCGTATCGGCCGACTGCGGAGCAGCGCCGATTCGTGCAGGTGCGGGACCGGACCTGCCGCTGGCCCGGCTGCCGGCGGAGCGCGGGGCGGTGCGACCTGGACCACGTGGAGCCGTACGCCGATGGCGGGGCGACCGATTGCGCGAACCTGTGCTGTCTGTGCCGGCGCCATCACCGGCTGAAGACCTTCGGGCCGGGGTGGGAGTTCCGGATGGAGCCCGACGGCCGGTTGCGGGTGCGGACGCCGAGCGGGGTGGTGCGGGTGACGTGGCCGCCGGGCTGGTGTTGGGATGCCGAGCCCGATCCGCCGTGGCTGGCCGAAGCGGCGCCACCCGATCCACTGAGCGCGTGACCCCGGTGCGGTCAGTCGTAGGGGTTGGTGAGGACGGTGCGTGCCTGCAGGACGGTGAAGGTGACCGGTGGGCCGTCGGTGGTGGTGGACCCGGGGACGTCGGCTGCCGCGCCGCCGTCGACCGAGTAGGTCGCACCCCAGGTGGTGGTGAGGTAGGCGGTGTAGGTGCCGGACGAATAGTCGTGGGTGACGGTCTGGTGCGGGTACGGCGAGCCCGGGTCGGTGGTGGTCAGGGTGCTGCCGTCGCCGGTGTGCCACGTGAACCGGGTCGCGCCGGCGTTGATGACGACCGCGAAGCCACGGATGTCGACGGTGAACGTCTGGGTCGTCGGGCTGTCGGTGAAGAAGATGACGGGCAGGCCGACGAGGGCGTTGCCGGGCGGCTGCTGCTGGGTGGTCA
>JAOPWG010000441.1 GCA_025965775.1 Modestobacter sp.
GGCCAAGCTCCGCGAGGGCCTCTTGAAGGACTGAGGAAGAGCCCCCCAGCCCCCCACCGCTCGCAGGCGCGCGGCGGGACCCTGCAGAGGGGCCGGGCGGACGGGCCGGCTCCCCTCGGGGGCCGGCCACTCGTCGTCCGGGGTGCTACTCCTGCGGGTCCGGCGGCGGGTAGCCGCCCTGTTCCTGCACCTCGCGGGTGACCTGCGACAGCGGCGGCGGGGCGGGGACCTCCGCGGGGGGCACCACGGGCTGGACCCCGATGGTGGACAGCTCGATCTTCGCCTCGGGCTGGTCGGCGGCCCGGGGCAGCTGGGACTCGAACCACCCGCTGGTGTCCAGAGAGGTCGCCGCGCGAGCCGGCTCGGTCGGCCCGGCCCCGCTGGGGACGGCCCCGCCCGCCCCGTTGCCGCCGCTCGCCCCGCCGGACGGCGCGTCGACGTCCAGCCACGACCGGGCGTCGCCGTCGCCGCCACCGAGCCGTGACAACCCCTCCAGTGCCTTGCTGAACTCGCTGGGCACGATCCACATCTTGTTGGCGTCGCCCTGAGCGATCTTGGGCAGCGTCTGCAGGTACTGGTAGGCGAGCAGACCGGAGTCGGGCTTGCCGTCGTGGATGGCCTGGAAGACCGTCTCGATCGACTTCGCCTGACCCTGCGCCTGCAGGAACAGGGCCGCCCGCTCGCCCTCGGCACGCAGGATCCGGCTCTGCCGTTCCGCCTCGGCCTCCAGGATCGCGGCCTGCTTCTTGCCCTCGGCGGAGAGGATGGCCGAGGCCTTCTGCCCTTCCGCGGTGGTGATCGCCGACTGCCGCTGCCCCTCGGCGGTGAGGATGACCGCGCGCTTGTCGCGATCGGCGCGCATCTGCTTCTCCATCGAGTCGCGGATGGACGCCGGTGGGTCGATCGCCTTGATCTCCACCCGGGCCACCCGGAGACCCCACGGCCCGGTGGTGCCGTCGAGCACCTCGCGGAGCTGGGAGTTGATGCCGTCCCGGCCGGTGAGCGCGCCTTCCAGGTTCAGTCCGCCGACCACGTTGCGCAGCGTGGTCGTGGTCAGCTGCTCCATGCCGGTGATGTAGTTCGCGATGCCGTAGACGGCCAGCCGCGGGTCGGTCACCTGGAAGTACAACACCGTGTCGATGCCGACCTGCAGGTTGTCGGAGGTGATCACCGGCTGGGGCGGGAAGGAGATGACCTGTTCCCGCAGGTCGATCGTCGCCCGGACGCGGTCGACGAAGGGCACGAGCAGCGCCAGGCCTGGGGAGAGCGTGCGGCTGTAACGGCCCAGGCGCTCGATCACCTTGGCCTGCGCCTGCGGGACGATGGTCACGCTCCTGGCCAGGACGAACACCACGAGCGCGGCGATCACGATGACGGCGATCAGTGCGGGTGTCACGAGAGTCGATCTCCGTTCCTCGGAGGGTGGTGCGGAGTCCCGATGGTGCTCCCTTCCGGCGGCTGTGGTCAGCCCCTCGGCGCCGCGTCACCCGATCGCGCCGGCCCACCCCGGGGCGGCCAGGTCACTCCAGCGCGTCGGCGACGAGAGCGGTGGGGCCGTCCAGCTCCATGATCCGCACCTTCTCGCCGACCTCGAACACCTGGCCCTCGTACTCGCTGCGGGCGCTCCAGACGTCGGCGCCCATCGTGATCCGGCCGTGCCGGTGGTCGACCCGCTCGGTGACCACCGCGGTCCTGCCCACGTAGGCGGCCACCCCGTCGATCTGCTCCGGGGTGCGGTCCACCAGGTGCCGGGCGGCGATCGGGCGGATGACCACCAGCAGCCCGGCCGACACGACGACGAAGGCGACCAGCTGGAGCACCACCGCCCCGCCGAGCAGCGCGACGGCCATACCACCCAGGGCGCCGCCGGCGAACATGAGCAGCACCAGGTCCAGGCTGGCGAGCTCGCCGGCGGCGAACAACCCACCGGCGATCAACCAGAGCAACCAGGCAGCCACACATCGGAGTCTGGCACGGTCGGGCGCCCCTGCGGTCGTCCCACGCCCCTGCGGAGCCGCACCCGGCTGCCGCCCCACCCGGTGGCGCCGCCGTCGTAGCCTCGTCCATCGTGCACGACTACCCCGCCGGCCGGTTCGCTGTCTGGGCGACCGCCTGGCTCACCGGCCGCACGTCCTATGACGAGGCGCTGGACGCGCTGACCGGCGACACGGCCCACCGCGTGGTGGGCCTGCCCGGCACCACCGAGGCGGTGCCGCTGGGCTGGGCGCTCAGCGCGCTGCGTGGCCTCGGCGAGCACCGGCTGCGGCTGGTCCTGCCCGTCCCCGGCGACGTCCGCGGGCTGCCGGCGGTGCCCGGGCTGGCGGCGCTCGCCCTGGAGGCCGGCCAGGCGGCCGTCGGCAACCGGGTCGCCCTCGTCCCCGAGGAGCTGGGCCCGGAGGCGGTCTCCTGGACCGCGGTGTCCCTCGCCGGCGCGGCGCCGAGCGCCCCGCCGGTGGAGGGCACGCTGCGCGCCGCCTCGGGCGAGCTCGACCTCGCCGTCGGTGACGCCGCGCGGACCCTGGTCTCCCTGGACCTCGCCCGATGGAACCCCGAGGTGCCGGCGCTGCTGGCCGGGCTGGCGAAGAGCACCCGGGCCCCCGGGCTGCCCCCGGACCACGACCCGCTGGCGCTGTCGGTGCTCGGCCGCGCGCAGCGGCTGGCCCAGGTGCTCGACCTGGCGATGGCCGACGCCCCGGGGGCCGCCGTCACCCACGCCCAGGCCGCGGCCCGGGACGACGCGCTGCGCCCGCTGGCGGACGCCGTCCGCCAGGCCACGGTCGCCGCCTACAACTGGGTACCGCGGTGACACCGTCGTCCTCGCGGACGACACCGCGGCCAGGAGCCGTCCACGGCCCGAGCTGAGCCGTTGCCCGTCCCACGTCGCGGAGGCCTCCGGCCCCCACTCGTGGAACGGAGCGGCTCCGCCGCGGTGGTGTGCCGTTCCCGACTACGCCGCCGGGCGTGCCGGGCGGCTGACGAAACAACAGCTCGCCGGGCAGTCGGTGCCCAGCCGGGGCTCTCCCCCGGCGCGACGCTCCTCCAGCAGCTCCCGGACGGCGGCCACGAACGCCGGGTGGGTGCCTGCGGTGGCCGCCCGCACGAACGTCATCCCGAGCGCGGCGGCCGTCTCCTCCGCCTCGTTGTCGAGGTCCCAGATCACTTCGAGGTGGTCGCTGATGAACCCGATGGGGAAGACCACGACGGCCCGTTCCCCCGCCTCGGCCAGCGCCCGGAGGTGGTCGTTGACGTCCGGTTCGAGCCACGGCACCGACGGCGGGCCACTGCGGCTCTGCCACACCAGGTCGAAGGGCCGCCCGGGCGCGGCGGCGTCCACGACGAGCTGGGCGGCCCGGATCAGCTCGGCCTGGTAGGCCCCGCCGTCGGGCCCGGCCACGGCGGCCATCGCCTCGGGGATGCTGTGCGCGGTCGCCACCAGCCGCGCGGTGCCGCGGACCTCCTCCGGCAGCGAGTTGATCGCGGCGGCCAGGGCGTCGGCGTTGGCCTGCAGGAAGCCCGGCGCGTCGAAGTAGTGCGGCAGCTTCTCCGCGGTCGGGCCGGCCGGCGCGGCCGGGTCCGACGCCAGGGCGACCCGCGCCCGGGCGACGTCCTCGTGGTACTGCCGGCAGCCGGAGAACGAGGCGTAGGCCGAGGTGGCGAAGACGTAGGCGTGCACGATGCCGTCCTCGGCCATCTGCCGCCAGGTGTCCTCGACGTAGGGCGCCCAGTTGCGGTTGCCCCAGTAGACCGGCAGGTCGATGCCGGCGGAGGCGAGCTCGGCCTCGAGCGCGGCGATGAGCCCCTTGTTCTGGTCGTTGATCGGGCTGACGCCGCCGAAGTGGTGGTAGTGCTCGGCGACGGCCTCCAGCCGCTCCCGCGGGACGCCGCGGCCGCGGGTGACGTTCTCCAGGAACGGCATCACGTCCTCGTGGCCCTCGGGCCCTCCGAAGGACAGCAGCAGCAGCGCCTCCCGGCGGCCGGCCGGGGCCTGCTGCACGGACGGGGCCACCCCGCCGTTGTTGCGGACGGCGAGCGAGGGTTCCTGATCGGGCTGCTGCCCGTCCGGGGTGATCGACGCGCCCTCCGGCATCGGGTGAGCCGGGCGGGACGGGTCAGACACCGACGGCATGGAACCCTCCGTCGACGTGCACGATCTCCCCGGTCGTGGCGGGGAACCAGTCCGACAGCAGCGCCGCGACGGCCTTCCCGGCGGGCTCGGTGTCGGTGACCGACCAGCCCAGCGGCGCGCGACCCTCCCAGGCCTCCTCGAACTGCTTGCTGCCCGGGATGGACTTCATGGCCATCGTCCGCAGCGGCCCGGCGGCGACCAGGTTCACCCGCACCCCGTCGGGGCCCAGCTCACGGGCGAGGTAGCGGGAGGTGGACTCCAGGGCGGCCTTGGCCGCGCCCATCCAGCCGTAGACCGGCCAGGCGACCGTCGCGTCGAAGGTCAGCCCGACCACCGACGCGGTATCACCGAACATCGGCCGGCAGGCCTGGGTGAGGGAGGCCAGCGACCAGCTGGAGACCTGGAACGCGGTCGCCGCGTGCTCCCAGGCGACCTCGGGGAAGCCGTCGCCCATGGCCTCCTGCGGCGCGAAGCCGATGGAGTGCACGACGCCGTCCAGGCCGTCGACGTGCTCGCGCAGCCGGTCGGCCAGCGTGGCCAGGTGCTCGGTGTTGGTCACGTCGAGCTCGACCACCGGCGCCTCCTGCGGCAGCCGCTTGGCGATCCGCTGGCACAGCGAGAGGGCGCGCCCGAAGTTGGACAGGACGACGGTGGCGCCCTGCTCCTGCGCGATCTTCGCTGCCGAGAAGGCGATCGAGGCCTCGGTCAGCACGCCTGCGATGAGGATCTTCTTGCCCTCGAGAATGCCCATGCTCAGTGCCCCATCCCCAGTCCACCGTCGACCGGGACGACCGCCCCGGTGATGTACCCCGCCTGCTCGCCCGCCAGGAAGCGGACGACGCCGGCGATCTCGTCTGCCTCGGCGTACCGGCCCAGCGGCACCTGCCCGAGGATCTCCTGCTGCCGCT
>JAOPWG010000446.1 GCA_025965775.1 Modestobacter sp.
GGCGGCGCCGGCGCGCACCGCCCGCAGGTGGTCGGCGTCGACGTCGGCCAGCGGCAGCCGATCCCGACCCACGGTCAGCGCGACGTCCTCGCCGCGGCCACCCACGCGCACGGTCCAGATCCGGCGGGCGGACAGGCAGCCCGTGCCGACCGCGCCCAGCACGAGCACGGCGAACAGCACCCACAGCAGCGCCGGGACGTCGGGGCCGGGCAGCACCGCGTCCAGCACCAGGAGCACCGCCAGCGCGCCCGCGACAACCCAGAACGACCGCCACGAGCCGCCTGGCTCGACGTGGGTCTCGTCGTGGGGGTCGGTCATGGCCGGGGCGGCGCGACGGGCGGGCTGCTCAGCGCAACCAGCGGGCTGCCTCGACCGCCCAGTAGGTCAGCACCGAGCCGGCACCGGCGCGACGGATGCCGGTCAGCGTCTCCAGGATGGCCCGCTGCCGGTCGATCCAGCCGTTCGCCGCGGCCGCCTCGATCATCGCGTACTCGCCGCTGACCTGGTAGGCGCTGACCGGGACGTCGACGGCGTCGGCGACGCGGGCGACGATGTCCAGGTAGGGCAGCGCCGGCTTGACCATCACGGCGTCCGCGCCCTCGGCCAGGTCCTGCGCGACCTCGCGCAGCGCCTCGTCGGCGTTGGGCGGGTCCATCTGGTAGGTCGACCGGTCACCGAACTGTGGCGCGCCCTCCGCGGCCTCGCGGAAGGGCCCGTAGAAGCCCGACGCGTACTTGGCGGCGTAGGCCAGGATCGGCGTCTCGGTGAACGCGGTGCTGTCCAGCCCGGCCCGGATGGCGGCCACCTGGCCGTCCATCATCCCGCTGGGCGCGATCACGTGCGCCCCGGCCTGGGCCTGGGCGATCGCCACGGCGGTGTAGCGGTCCAGGGTGGGGTCGTTGTCGACGACGCCGGCCGGGGTGAGCACCCCGCAGTGCCCGTGGTCGGTGTACTCGCACAGGCACAGGTCGGCCATCAGCACCAGCTCGTCGCCGAGGTCGGCCCGCAGCTGCTGCAGGGCGACGTTGACGATCCCGTCGGCGGCGTCGGCCTGCGAGCCGACCGCGTCCTTCTCCGCCGGGATGCCGAACAGCATCAGCCCGCTGATGCCCGCCTCGGCCGCCTCGGCCGCGGCCTTGCGCAGCGAGTCGAGCGTGTGCTGGACGACGCCGGGCATGGAGCTGATCGGCACCGGATCGGCGATGTCCTGCTTGACGAACACCGGCAGCACGAAGTCGGCCGGGGACAGCCGGGTCTGCGCGGTCCACCGGCGCATCGCCGGGGTGGACCGCAGCCGCCGTCCGCGGGCGAAGCCGGGGGTCGCCCCGCCGGCCGTGCCGCCCGCGGTCACGAGTCCGCCTCGCTGGCGATCGGCGACCTCGTGCCGCGAGGTGCTGCACCCATGAGTGACCTCGCGGGCCCGGTCACTTGTCGCCCTCCCCCTCGGCCTCGGCCCGGCGGGCCGCCGCGAAGGCGGCGAGCGCGTCGACCAGCGGGCCGACCGCGGCCGTCTCGGGCTGGACGTCGACCCGCAGGCCGAACTCGGTGGCGCTGGCCGCGGTGGCCGGGCCGATCACCGAGACCACCGTGCGGGCGTGCGGCTTGCCGGCGATGCCGACGAGGTTGCGCACCGTGGAGGACGAGGTGAAGCAGACGGCGTCGAAGCCACCGCCCTTGATCGCCTCGCGCACCGCGGCCGGCGGCGGCGCGGCGCGGACGGTCCGGTAGGCGGTGACGTCGTCGATCTCCCAGCCACGGTCCTTCAGGCCGGCGGCGAGGGTCTCGGTGGCGATGTCGGCGCGGGGCAGCAGCACCCGGTCGATCGGGTCGAAGACGTCGTCGTAGGGCGGGAAGTCGGCCAGCAGGCCCTCACTGGACTGCTCGCCGGTCGGTACGAGCTCGGGCACGATGCCCCAGGCACGGACGGCGTCGGCGGTCTGCTCGCCCACGCAGGCGACCTTGACCCCGGCGAAGGCGCGGGCGTCCAGGCCGAGCTCGGCGAACTTCTCCCGCACCGCCTTCACCGCGTTGGTCGAGGTGAACACGATCCAGCCGTACCGGCCGGTGACCAGGCCCTTGACGGCGCGGTCCATCTGCGCCGGGCTGCGCGGGGGCTCGACGGCGATGGTCGGCACCTCCACCGGGACGGCGCCGTAGGCGCGCAGCCGCTCGCTCATCTCGCCGGCCTGCTCGCGGGTGCGCGGCACCAGCACGCGCCAGCCGAACAGCGGCCGGCTCTCCCACCAGGACAGCTTCGCGCGCTTGTCGACGACCGCGCCGATCGTCGCGACGACCGAGCCGGTCAGGGCGTCCAGCCCGGCGGTCTTCTCGGCCACGGCGGCGAGCTTGGCCACGACGCTCTTCTGCGCCGTCCCCGAGCCCTCGACGGTGACCACGATCTGCGTGTTGCCCGACAGGCCGCCCTCGACCAGGCCGGCGGCGACGGTCGGCAGCTGCTCGGCGCCGGCCTGCAGCACCAGTGGGCTGCCGGTGCCGGTCGCGGCCGCGGCCAGCGCCGCGAGGTCCACGGTGGCCTCCCCGCCGGCCTGCGGCCGGAGGTCGGCCTGCACGGACGCGGCGCCGATGGCCACCCCGGCGTAGGCGGGGACGGCGGTGCCGACCGCGACGCCGGGGACGACGTCGAAAGGCACGCTGGTCCGGGTCACCGCCAGCGTCTCCTTCACCACCGCGTCGGTGGTGAAGGGGTCACCGAGGACGAGCCGGACGACGGCGCTGCCGTTCTTCGCCGCGGTCACGGCGGTCTTGGCGACCTCGGCCGGCTCGCCGGTCACCGTGGTGAGCTCGAGCTCCGGGTGCTGCTCCCGGACCGCCTCGAGGAGGGGACCGGGAACGTCCGGGTCGACCAGCACCAGGTCGGCGGCCGCCAGCGCGGCACTTGCCCGGACGGTGAGCAGCTCCGGGTCGCCGGGGCCGGCGCCGACGAAGACCACTCGGCCGGTCTGCTTGCGTGAGCGCGTCATCGCGTGCTCCTGTTCTGAGCCCCCGGAGGGGGTCGCTGCGGGTGGGGCGGGACGGAGGGGGCGGGTCGGCACGTCAGCGCCGACCATGGAGGTGGTCATCGGCCGGCCGCCATGAGGGAGGCGGCACCGCGGTCGAGGAGCTCGGCGGCCAGGGCGTGCCCCAGCTCGACCGCGCCGGTCGCCGGGCCCGACACCGAGCCGCGGACGGCGTCGCTGCCGTCGAGCGCGGTCACCGAGGCGCGCAGGTACAGCTCCGCTGTGCCGTCCTCGCCCTCGGCGAGTTCGGCGTAGGCGGCCACGGGGGCGCTGCAGCCGGCCTCGAGTGCGGTCAGCACGGCTCGCTCGGCGGCCACGCAGGCGCGGGCGGCCGGGTCGTCGAGGGCCGCGAGCAGGTCCCGGACGCGGGTGTCGTCGGCCCGGCACTCGACGGCCAGCGCGCCCTGGGCGGGCGCCGGCAGCACCTGGATGGGGTCGAGCACCTCGGTGGCGGCCTGCAGCCGGCCGAGCCGGGACAGCCCGGCGCGGGCCAGGACGACGGCGTCCAGGTCACCGGGGCCGCCGCCGTGCCCGGCGACGCGAGCCATCCGGGTGTCGACGTTGCCGCGGATCGGCACGACGTCCAGACCGAGGCCGAGGGCCCGCAGCTGGGCCATCCGCCGCGGCGCCCCGGTCCCCACCCGGGCGCCGGGGCCCAGCTCGCCCAGGGTCAGGCCGTCGCGGGCCACCAGCACGTCGCGCGGGTCCTCGCGCGGCGGCACGGCGCCGATCGTCAGCCCGGGGGCCGGAGCGGTGGGGAGGTCCTTGAAGCTGTGCACGGCGAGGTCGACCTCGCCGGCGACCAGTGCCTCGCGCAGCGCGGTCACGAAGACCCCGGTGCCACCCAGTTGGCTGATCGCCGCCGGGGACCGGTCGCCGTGCGTGCTGACGTGGACCAGCTCGACCGGGACGCCGCTGGCGGCGGTGAGCACGTCGGCGACGTGCTGGGACTGGGTCAGCGCCAGCTGGCTGGCCCGGGTGCCCAGCCGCAGGGACCCCCGCTGCACCGATGTGGCCGTCACGAGACCCCCTCACCGGTCGCGCGAAGGTTCAGGGCCGACAGCCGGGTGCCCGCCGGCAGCTCCGGGTCCAGTGTGACCGCGTCGGACAGGGTCGCGGTGTCTCCGGCGAGCCCGAGACCGAACAGGGCGCGCAGCGCGTCGGCGTAGTCGGTGCCGCCGGGGGCGCCGGCCAGTTCCTTCACCCGCACCGTCGGCTCGTGCAGCAGCTTGTCCACCACCCGGCGCACCGTACGGGCGATCTCGCTGCGCGCGCGGGCGTCGAGACCGGGGAGCCGGGTGGACAGCCGCAGCAGCTCGGCGTCGACGACCCCGGCGGCCTGGCTGCGCAGCGCCGAGACGGTGGGGGCCACCGCGGCGGCCTGCCGCTCGGCGCGCAGCAGCGAGGTCTCCAGCTCGACCAGGGCGTGCGCAGCCGCGACGTCGTCGGCGGCGACGGAGCCGGCGACCGGCCGGC
>JAOPWG010000457.1 GCA_025965775.1 Modestobacter sp.
TGATCTGGGACGTCGTCAGCGGCGCCGAGAAGGAGCTCGTGCTGGACCTCCCCGGTGATGTCACCGCCGGCTGGTACCCCGACGGCACCGCCCTGCTCGTCGGGCACGACACCGCCGCCCGCAGCGATCTGTACCGCTACGACCTGGCCACCGGGACGCTGGAGGCGCAGGACACCCCGCGCGGCGTCGTCCGCGGGGCCACCGCCCGCCCCGACGACACCGTGGAGCTGGCCTGGTCGTCGTCCGAACGGCCGCCGGTGATCCGCCGCGCTGACGGGCCCGTCGTCCTCGCCGCCCCCGGTGACGAGCCGCCGGCCGCCTACCCGGTCGAGGACCGCTGGGTGCCCGGGCCCGGCGGCGACGTGCACGCGCTACTGGTGCGCCCGGCCGGGCCCGCGCCGTACGCCACCGCGTTCCTGGTCCACGGCGGCCCGGAGGCGCAGGACGACGACTCCTACCGCGCCCGCCGCGCGGCCTACGTCGACGCCGGCTACGCGGTGGTGCACGTCAACTACCGCGGCTCCACCGGCTACGGCAGCGAGTGGCGCGACGCGCTGACCGGCCGACCCGGGCTCACCGAGCTGGAGGACGTCGGCGCGGTCTACGACGCGCTGGTCGCCGAGGGCGTCGTCGACCCGACCCGCACGATCCTGTCCGGCGGATCGTGGGGTGGCTTCCTCACCCTGCTGGGCCTGGGCACCCAGCCCGAGCGCTGGACCGCCGGCATCGCCGAGGTGCCGGTGGCCGACTACCTGGCCGCCTACGAGGACGAGATGGAGGCGCTGCGGGCCTACGACCGGGCGCTGTTCGGCGGCTCACCGGAGGAGGTGCACGACGTCTACGTGCGGTCCTCGCCGCTGACCTACGTCGATGCGGTGGCCGCGCCGGTGCTGGTCGTCGCCGGGGCCAACGACCCGCGCTGCCCGATCCGCCAGATCGACAACTATCTGGCGGCGCTGGACGAGCAGGGCAAGCCGCACGAGGTGTACCGCTTCGACGCCGGACACGGCTCGCTGGTGGTGGAGGAGACCATCCGTCAGGTCGAGGTCGCGCTGGACTTCGCCCTGCGGCACGTTCCGCCGTCCCGCCCCTGGGCGTGACCGCGTCAGTCCGCGACCAGCGCCGGGGCCTCCTGTCGGATCGGCCGGGCCGGGTCCGGCGCCGATGCGCGCACGGGCAGCAGGAACATCAACGCGATCATCAGCAGGCCGTAGGTGTCCTCGCCCAGCACGCCCCACAGGTCCTTGCGGTGGTGCACCCCGTTGGTCGGGTCGACGTACCAGATGAGGCCCGACCAGAAGACCGCGACCATCGCCCACACCGCCGCCGCGGCTGAGCGGGCCACCGCCCGTTCGTGCGCGCGCACCCACCAGGGCGTCGTGTCCGAGAGTCGCGCCCCCGCCGCCACGTCGACGAGGACGACGGCGGCGGGCACGACCCAGTAGAGATGATGGGTCCAGGAGATCGGGCTGACCAGGCAGCCGGCCAGCCCGGTCAGGGTGATGCCGACGAGGTCGTCCCCCTGGCGGTACGCCCGCACCGCCCGGCGCATAGTGACGACCAGGACACCGACGACGAGCAGCGCCCACAGCAGTCGGCTGGGCGCCCCCGGAGCGGCTAGTCGGGCCAGCATGCCGAGCAGCGACTGGTTCGAGGTCTTGTCCAGCCGACCGACGCGCGAGGTCTCCCAGACCGTCTCGGTCCAGAACTGCAGCGAGGTGTTCGGCGCCACCACGAACGCCAGGCCGGTCGCGGCCACGCATGCCCCCACCGCCACCGCCGCGGCCCGCCACCGCCGGGTGAGCACGAGGTAGAGGACGAACACCGCAGGGGTCAGCTTCACCGCCGCCGCGAGCCCGATGCCCAGACCGGCCCAGCGGCCGCCGCGACGCAGGGCGACGACGTCGGCCACGACGAGCGCCACGATGAACAGGTTCACCTGGCCGAACCCGATCGTCTCCCGGACCGGATCGCTCACGACGATCACCGGGATGGCGATGCCCACGGCGTACCAGGGCGACCAGCCGGCCCGCCGGGCGACGGGGGCCATCAGCCACCAGGTGGTCACACCCACGACGACGGCAGACGCGACGGTGGCCAGGAGGCCTGCGACGGGTTCGCTGACGGCGGCGAGCGGCGTCATCACGACCGCGGCGAACGGGGGGTAGGTGAACCCGTACCGGGTGTGCGGCAGGAGGAACGAGTAGAGCGGGTCACCGGCCAGCCACCACTCGACGGCGCCGTGGTAGACGCGGAGGTCGAAATAGTGGTGCCACGGCGGCTTCGCGACCTGGTGGGTCACGATCCAGCCCGCCACCGAGAGGGCACACACCACCGCGACCCGGACGGCGAGCCGGACGACGACGGCGCCCCGCGAGGAGCCCACCTGGGCAGGCAAGGACCGCATCACACCACCTTGGCGGACCGGACGGCCCGGCCCGCCCGTCACGTTAGGTGACCCGCCCGGCGTCCGTCGCCCCGGAGGGCAAATCTCGGACAAGGGTCGCGCCGGCCCCGGCCCCGTGGATGGGCCGGTCAGCCGCGCGAGGCGGCGATCAGCTCGGCGATCTGGACGGTGTTGAGCGCCGCGCCCTTGCGGAGGTTGTCGTTGCTGACGAACAGCGCCAGGCCGCGGCCCTCGGGGGCACCGGGGTCCTGCCGGATCCGGCCCACGTAGCTGGGGTCCCGACCGGCGGCCTGCAGCGGGTTCGGGACGTCGGAGAGCTCGACCCCGGGGGCGGCCGCCAGCAGCTCGGTGGCCCGCTCGACCGACAGCGGCCGGGCGAACTCGACGTTCAGCGACAACGAGTGGCCGGTGAAGACCGGCACCCGCACGCAGGTGCCCGACACCAGCAGGTCCGGGATGCCCAGGATCTTGCGGCTCTCGTTGCGGAGCTTCTGCTCCTCGTCGGTCTCGAAGCTGCCGTCGTCCACGATCGACCCGGCCATGGGCAGCACGTTGTACGCGATCGGCCGCACGTACTGGCGCGGTTCGGGGAAGGTCACCGCCGACCCGTCGTGGGTGAGCCCGGCCGCCTTGTCGACGACGGCCTTCACCTGGCCGTCCAGCTCCTCCACACCGGCCAGCCCGCTACCGGAGACCGCCTGGTAGGTGCTGGCGGTCATCCGGGTCAGCCGGGCCTCGGCGTGCAGCGGCGCGAGCACCGGCATCGCGGCCATCGTGGTGCAGTTCGGGTTGGCGATGATGCCCCTGCGCATCTCGGCCAGTGCCTGCGGGTTCACCTCACTGACCACCAGCGGCACGTCGGGGTCGCGGCGCCACGCCGAGCTGTTGTCGATGACGGTGACCCCGGCCGCGGCGAAGCGCGGCGCCTGCGCGCGGGAGGTGGTCGCGCCGGCGGAGAAGATGGCGATGTCCAGGCCGGTCGGATCCGCGGTGGCGGCGTCCTCGACGGTGATGTCGCCGCCGGCCCAGGGCAGGGTGCTGCCGGCCGAGCGGGCGGAGGCGAAGAAGCGCAGCCCGGCGAGCGGGAAGGCACGCTCGGCGAGGATGCGGCGCACCACGGCGCCGACCTGCCCGGTCGCCCCGACGATGCCGACCCGGAGCCCGTCGCTGCTGAAGGCGCTCATCGTCCCGTCCCCCCGTAGACGACGGCCTCGGCCTGGTCGGTGCCGAGGTCGAAGGCGTCGTGCACTGCCCGGACGGCGAGGTCGACGTCGACGTCGCGGCACACCACCGAGATGCGGATCTCCGAGGTGCTGATCAGCTCCAGGTTCACCCCGGCGTCGGCCAGCGCACCGAAGAACTTCGCCGAGACACCGGGGTGCGAGCGCATCCCGGCCCCGACCAGCGAGACCTTGCCGATGTGCTGGTCGAAGCTGACGTCGGTGTAGCCGACGGTGTGCTTGACCCGCTCCAGGGCCGCGATGGCGGTGGGGCCGTCGCTCACCGGCAGGGTGAAGGAGATGTCGGCGAGCTTGCTGGCCTCGGCCGACACGTTCTGCACGATCATGTCGATGTTGACCTCGGCGTCGGCCAGCACCCGGAAGATCTGCGCGGCCTCGCCGGGCCGGTCCGGCACGCCGTAGACGGTGATCTTCCCTTCGCTGCGGTCGTGCGCGACGCCGGTGATGATGGCCTGTTCCACCGTGAGGTCCTCCATCGAGCCGGCGACGATCGTGCCGGGGAGCTGTGAGTAGGAGCTGCGGACGTGCACCGGGATGCCCTCGCGGCGGGCGTACTCGACGCACCGCAGCATGAGGACCTTCGCCCCGCAGGCGGCCAGCTCGAGCATCTCCTCGTAGGTGACCGTCTCCAGGCGCCGGGCGTTGGGGACGATGCGCGGGTCGGCGGTGAAGACGCCGTCCACGTCGGTGTAGATCTCGCAGA
>JAOPWG010000481.1 GCA_025965775.1 Modestobacter sp.
GCCGCCCGGTAGGCCGGCGCGCGGCCGGCCGGGCGGGTCGGACCGGCCGCCAGCAGCGGCAGGGCGCGGCGGGGCACCAACTCGGACAGGGCGATGACGCTGGTCGAGCGGACCACGCAGCTCGACCGCCCGAGCCGGATGAGGATCTCCTGCAGCGCACCGTGCGAGTCCGCGGCGACCCGGCAGAGCACGTCCCCGGCACCGGTGGTCGCGTGCGCCTCCAGCACGCCGGGGATCGCCACGAGGTCGGCGGTCACCTCCGCCAGTGCTCCCTGGGCGATCTCCAGGGTGACGAACGCCTGCACCGCGAACCCCGCGGCGCCCAGGTCGATCTCCGGGCCGTAACCGGCGATCACGCCGGACTCCTCCAGCCGCTGCAGGCGGGCCTGCGCCGTCGCCCGGGCCACACCGACCCGCCGGGAGAGCTCGAGCACCCCCGAGCGCGGGCTGTCGGTCAGCGCGGTCAACAGCGCCAGGTCCAGGGCGTCGAGAGCGCCGTCTCCGGTCATCCCGCTGCACTCCCGTCCGCACCCCCCGACTGGGCAATGTGACCAGCAGAACGGGGGCTGTCGGGCACAGGATGACCGGATCGTTCAGTTCACGCCAGACATCTTGTCCACCTGGCGCTCCCGGATGTGTGCTGTTCCGGAACCGGGGTCCCCGGCACCGCCACCGGACGGGACGGAGTGGGCGATGAGCCTGGAACAGACGCTGAACGACGACGAGAAGCTGGCCGAGCTGACCCTGGAGGAGCTCCAGCAGCTGGTCGGCCTGGTCGACTACGACGCCTCGCAGGATCCCTTCCCGGTCAGCGGCTGGGACGCCCTGGTCTGGGTGGTCGGCAACGCCACCCAGACGGCGCACTTCTTCCAGTCCGCCTACGGGATGGACCTGGTCGCCTACTCCGGCCCGGAGACCGGCAATCACGACCACCACGCCTTCGTGCTCACCAGCGGAGCCGCCCGCTTCGTCGTCACCGGCGCCTACGACCCGGGCAGCCCGCTGGCCGACCACCACCGCCGGCACGGCGACGGGATCGTGGACATCGCGCTGGCCGTGCCCGACGTGGACCGGTGCGCGCGGCATGCCGCGGCCACCGGGGCCACCGTGCTGGAAGCGCCGCACGACCTCACCGACCAGCACGGGACGGTCCGCCTCGCGGCCATCGCCACCTACGGCGAGACCCGGCACACGCTGGTGGACCGGTCCCGCTACCGCGGCCCGTACCTGCCCGGCTACGTCGCCCGGAGCTCGACCTTCGTCCGGCGTCCCGGTGCGCCTGCGCGGCTGTTCCAGGCCATCGACCACGTCGTCGGCAACGTCGAGCTCGGCGCGATGGACACCTGGGTGGCCTTCTACAACCGGGTCATGGGGTTCACCAACATGGCCGAGTTCGTCGGGGCGGACATCGCCACCGACTACTCGGCGCTGATGAGCAAGGTGGTGTCCAGCGGCAACCACCGGGTGAAGTTCCCCCTCAACGAGCCGGCCGCCGGGAGGAAGAAGTCCCAGATCGACGAGTACCTGGAGTTCTACGGCGGGCCGGGTGCCCAGCACGTCGCGCTCGCCACGAACGACATCCTCGGCACGGTCGACGCCCTGCGGACCGAGGGCGTGATCTTCCTCGCCACGCCGGACTCCTACTACGAGGACCCCGCGCTCCGGGCCCGGATCGGCGACGTCCGCGTCCCCATCGGGGAGCTTCAGTCGCGCGGCATCCTGGTCGACCGGGACGAGGACGGCTACCTGCTGCAGGTCTTCACCAAGCCGCTCGGGGACCGGCCGACGGTGTTCTTCGAACTGATCGAGCGGCACGGGTCGCTCGGGTTCGGCATCGGCAACTTCAAGGCGCTGTTCCAGGCCATCGAGCGCGAGCAGGAGCTCCGCGGCAATTTCTGAAGAAGGACCCCGCTGCACCCCACCACTCGCAAGCTCGCGGCGGGACCCTGCAGCGGGGCCGTACAGAGAGGTGGCAGCGATGGCGTACTACCGGCAGGTGGGCGATGTCCCGCCGGTGCGGCACACGCAGCACCGCCGTCCGGACGGCGGGCTGTACACCGAGGAGCTGATGGGTGAGGAGGGGTTCTCCTCGGACTCCGCGCTGCTGTACCACCGCGGGGTGCCCTCGGCGCTGGTCGACGCCCGCCCCTGGCAGCTGCCCGACCAGACGACGACGGCGAACACCCCGCTGCTCCCCCGGCACCTGCGGCTGCACGACCTGTTCCCGGGTGAGGAGCACAAGGCGGTCGACCCGGTGACCGGCCGGCGCCTGGTGCTGGGCAACGCCGACGTCCGGATCTCCTACGCGGTGTCCTCGCTGACCTCGCCGTACTACCGCAACGCCACCGGCGACGAGTGCGTCTACGTCGAGCGCGGCTCGGCCACCGTGGAGACCGTCTTCGGTGCACTGGACGTCGGGACCGGTGACCTCGTGGTGATCCCGCGGGCCACCACCCACCGCTGGGTGCCCACCGGCGACGACCCGCTGCGGACGTACGCGATCGAGGCCACCGCCCACATCGCGCCGCCGCACCGGTACCTGTCCCGGTACGGGCAGTTCCTGGAGTCCGCCCCGTACTGCGAACGCGACCTCCGGGCCCCGGCGGGGCCGCTGCTGGCCGAGGGCATCGACGTCGAGGTGCACGTCAAGCACCGCGGGGAAGGTCCGGGCGGGACGGCCGGCACGGTGCACGTGGTCCCCGGTCACCCCTTCGACGTGGTCGGCTGGGACGGCTGCCTCTATCCCTACGCGTTCAATGTCGCCGACTTCCAGCCGATCACCGGTCGCGTGCACCAGCCGCCGCCGGTGCACCAGGTGTTCGAGGGGCAGGGCTTCGTCATCTGCGCCTTCGTGCCACGCAAGGTCGACTACCACCCGCTCGCCGTCCCGGTTCCCTACTCGCACTCCAACGTCGACTCCGACGAGGTCATGTTCTACGTCGACGGCGACTACGCGGCCCGCAAGGGCTCGGGCATCGGGAAGGGGTCGATCACCCTGCACCCCGGCGGGCACCCGCACGGCCCGCAGCCGGGCGCGGTGGAACGGTCGCTGGGCGCCGAATCCTTCGACGAGCTCGCCGTCATGGTCGACACCTTCCGCCCCCTCGGCCTCGGCGAGGCCGGGCGGGCCACCGACGACGGCCGCTACGCCTGGTCCTGGTCCGGCCGGGGGCCCGCCGGGTGACCACCAGCAGGCTCGAGCTGCCGGACGGCGACCGCGACGGGTTCGGCGGGATGCCGGCCGGGGCACGGGCCCATCGATCCCGGTCAGGTGTTCCGTGCCGGCGCGCCAGCTGCTTTGCCCAGCCGGTGCCGACACGCTCCCGGGAAGGTCTCGGATGGACCCGTTGCCCGATCTGACCGGCCGCGTCGCGCCGATCGCCGGAGGCGGGACGACGACGCTCGACCGGGCCCCGATCGCCGGACGCCGGGCGCGGTTCCCCCACCGGGCGGCGCACCGGCCGGAGCTCCGGCAGGCGGCCGTGGCGGTCTGCGAGACCGTGTCCCAGGCGGCGCTGCGAGAGCTGGCCGAGGAGGTGGGCGCGGCGGACGAGGTGACCTCGATCCACTCCGTGCCCCTGGCCGACCTGGACGTCGAGCCGCGCCTCACCGCCATCCCGCAGTCGGACGCACCGGTGATCTCGCTGCCGCTGCTCGGCGGGTCCGCGGCCCTACTGGTGACCACCTCCGAGCGGGCCCGGGAACTGGGCCTCACCCCCATCGTGCGGGTGCACACCACGGTGGTGGCCGCCGACGACCCGGTCGTCATGCTCACCGCACCGGTCCCGGCCCCCGCAGGGTGCTCCAGCGCTCCGGCCTCGCGCTGGCCGACATCGGCGTGTTCGAGGTCGACGAGGCCTTCGCGCCCGAGGAGGAGTCGCTCGACGCGCTGAGCATGCCGCGACCGGCTGCCCAGCTCGACGTCGGCGTCACCAGCATCTACTGGTGCTTCAAGAGCAAGGAGGACCTGCTCGACGCGCTCGCCGAGCAGGCGATGGTGCAGTTCTACGCCGAACTGCACGTGCCCGCCGGCCTGGCCTGGGAGGAACACCTCCGGGAGTTCTTCCGGGAGTTCCGCCGCGTCTTCCAGGCCAACAAGGTTCTCAACGACCTCATCATCACGCGGACCGGCAACGTCACCGAGAAGGCCTTCACCGCCGCCTTCGAGCGGGTCGAAGAGGTGCTCAGGGCGCTCGTGGACGCCGGCTTCACCCGGGACGACGCCATGTACGGCTACAGCGCCCTGTCGGTGTACACCCGCGGCGCCCTGTTCATCGAGCGCGGGTACCAGGCCGCGGAGCAGCGCCCCACGGTGCGCCGCCCCACCTCCGACGGCCTCGCGCACATCCCGCTGATCTCCGACGTCGCCAGCCGGCACACCCTGGTGATGACCGACGAGGACGACGTCGAGTTCGGCCTGGAGAACGCCATCCGCGGACTGCAGGTGCTCCTCGCCGAGCACCGCGCCGGCCAGCCGGAGCCCTCGGCGTCCTGAGCCAGGCGCCCACACGCACCAGCACTGCGCAGGGTCCACCCCTCGCGCACGACGACGGCGCCGTCACCCCTCCCGGGGTGGCGGCGCCGTCGTCGTGCTCAGCTCAGCAACGCGGGAAGTTGTAGAACGTCCGGGCGTTGTCCTCGACCATCCTGCGGGCCTCGTCGTCGGGGACGTGCAGCATCGTCTCCGCGAGGATCTTGCGGGTGTGCGGCCACTGGCTGTCCGAGTGCGGGTAGTCGCTGTCGACCATGATGGTGTCCACGCCGATGCGGTGCCGGGCCTCGAGAGCGGAGTCGTCGGAGATGTAGCAGCCCCACAGGTGGTCCTTGAAGATCACCGACGGCGGGGTCTCCCGGTTGACGTCGTCGTACCAGCGGTGCCGCTCCCACACGTAGTCCAGGCGCTCGAGGATGTAGGGCATCCAGCCGATGCCGCCTTCGGACAGCGCCATCCGCACGCCGGGGAACTCGTGGAACACCGGCGAGAGCAGCAGCTGGGTCATGGCGCTGTGCGAGTTGAGCGCGAACAGCGTGATCGCCACGGTGAAGTTGGTCGAGGCACCCTCCGGGGAGACCGTGGGCGCGCCGCCGGAGCCGAAGTGCAGGGACAGCGGGATGTTGCGCTCCTGGGCGACGGCCAGGATCGGGTCCCGGTGGTCGCTGTGCCAGGAGGGGAGTCCGATCCGGTCGGGCAGCTCGAGGAACGTCCAGCTCTTTGATGCCCTTGTCCGCCGAGCGGTGCATCTCCTTCACCGAGGCCTCGACGTCCCAGTACGGGAGCATGCCCAGAGGGATCTGGCGGGCCGGGTTGTAGGCGCACCACTCGTCGAGGATGCAGTCGTTGTAGGCGCCGGACGCCGTGCTGTTCACCGCGCTGGCCCTGGCCGCCGTGCTGCTCACCGCACCCGCGGGAGCGGTCGGTCCCCCGGCCGCCGCTGGGCCTGGACTGGACGGGCGCGACCCTGCTCGCCGGTGCCCTGATGAGCCTGCTGCTCGCGGTCAGCCAGGGCAGCCACTGGGGCTGGGGCTCGACGGTCGTCGTCGGCCCCGCGGCGCAGACGGGCAGCGCCGTGGCGCTGAACCAGGTGCTGCGCACGCTCGGCGGGTCCATCGGCAGCGCCGTGGTCGGCGCGCTCCTGGCCTCGGCCACCTGGCCGGCTCGCGGCTGCCCCAGGAGCACGGCTACACCCTGGCGTTCGCGGGTACGGCCGTGGGCTGCGCGCTGCTGGCCGCGGCGCTGGTGGCCGCTCCCCTGCTGCGGGACCGACGCCCCGCGGACCGACCGCCGCCGGAGTGGCCGGCTCCCCCACCCGGCACCGGGCCTGGGAGGGTGTGCCCACGATGACCGAGGGGCAGGAGGACGGCATGCGGATCAGTGAGACCCCGGAGTGGCAGGCCCTGACCGAGCACCACCAGCAGGTGCGGGACGTCCATCTGCGCCAACTGTTCGCCGACGACCCCGACCGCGGCACCGCGCTGACCGTCCGGGCCGGTGACCTGCACCTGGACTACTCCAAGAACCGGCTGACCGCCGAGACGATCCGGCTGCTGGCCGCCCTGGCCGAGCGCGCAGGTCTGCGCGAACGCACCGAGGCGATGTTCCGTGGCGAGCACGTCAACAGCACCGAGGACCGCGCCGTCCTGCACACCGCGCTGCGCGACCCCCGCACCAGTGGGGTCCTCGTCGACGGGCAGGACGTCGCCGCCGACGTGCACGAGGTGCTCGACCGGA
>JAOPWG010000497.1 GCA_025965775.1 Modestobacter sp.
GGCGGACCAGGGCGGCCGCGGCATACGCCGCGCGGGCATTGGTCTCCGGCACGATGCAGCCAGCCTCCTCCAGGACGGCGCGCTGCCGCGAGTAGACCTGCGGGTCCGCCTCCGTGCCCAGCAGGTAGGCGACGACCTGCGGGCCACCGTCGGCCATGAGCTCGGCGCAGACCGGGGCGATCTGGCCCGCCGGGTCCTCGTGGCTGCCGTGGCCGATCACGACGTCGAGCAGGATGACCGCGATCGTCGGGTCTTCCGCGGTGGCTCGCAACATCTCCAGCCGGCCGCTCGGGTCGATCATCGGGTGCGGCCGACCCTGGGTGTACTCCTCCGCGCCGAGGTCGAGCAGCACGTGGGCGCCGTCGGGAGCCGGCAGTCCATGATCCTTGCGCAGCGGCTCGTTCGAGTGGATCGGGCCCAGCAGGCTCTCCAGCACGTACTGCGCCTCGTAACAGAGCGTGCCGCCCGAGAAGAGCCCGCGCACCGTCGTCCGCCCGGCGTCGAGGCGTTCGGCGGCGGCGGCGACCCGGTCGCGCAGGCCCTCGGTCAGGACGGGCGGGGACGCCCCGATCAGCGCGGCGGCGGCGAGCGCCCCCTGCTCCAGGGTCGGGGACAACCGGACGCCCTCGGGTGGGTCCAGGTCCTCCAGGCCGAGGAAGACCGCGACGGCGGCGGTATCCCGGCACTCGGCCAGCACGGCCTCCGCCGCGCCGGCGGAGGGAGGCTTGGAGACCAGGAGCACGGCGCTCGTACCCGGGTCTGCGTCCAGGGCCCGCGCCGCGAGCTGGGCCATCCGGCCGCCGACCGCCCCCGAGAGGTCCCGCCCGCCGACGCCGATGACCTGGGAGACCCG
The DNA here is from genome assembly GCA_025965775.1 of Modestobacter sp. GTDB lineage: Bacteria > Actinomycetota > Actinomycetes > Mycobacteriales > Geodermatophilaceae > Modestobacter. The sequence continues at coordinate 854 of JAOPWG010000497.1, forward strand.
GACCCCCCAGCGGTCCAGCAGCGCGGAGACCTCCTGGGCCCCCGTTCCGGCCGCTGCGACGACGCCGACGGCACCGCCCCCCTCGGCGCGCAGTTCGTTGGCGAAGCCGAGCCCGGTACCGCCCAGGACCGCCGTCCCCGCGCCGGGGCCCATCACCAGCAGCCCGAGGCGCGCCGCCCGCTCCTTGAGCTCGACCTCCTCGTCCAACGGGACGTTGTCGCTGAAGAGCAGGACGTGCAGGCCGGCGGTCAGGGCGTGGTGGGCCTCCAGCGCCGCGTAGTCACCCGGCACGGAGACGATGGCCACGTCGATGCCGGGGGTCCGGCGCACGGCCTCGGCCGTGCTGGTCGGCGGCTTCTCCTCGGTCGCCCCGCCGCTCGTCCCGCGCTCGCTGAAGGCAGCGTCCCGGCCGGCGTCGAGCGCGGCCTCGAGGGCCTCGTCGTCCTCGGCCCGCACCGCGAGCACCAGGTCGTTGGCGCCCAGTCCGTCCAGCTCACTGCCGGAGAACCCGGCCGACCCCAGGTCCTCCAGGCCGCGCGGGCTCGCCATCACCGCGCCGGCCCAGCTGACCCCCGGGCGCTCGTCCATGGTCACGGTGGTGACCATCAGGAGCAGGGAGTCCAGGTAGGTGTCCTTGTGGACCCTCATCCCACTCGCGGTCATGACGCGCTCCCCACGCTGACGTGTGCCGGTTCGATGCAGGTACCCGCCCCGGGCCGGCCCGCGGCGGCCTCCGCCAGCATCCGTGCGGAGGTGATGATGACCCGGTGACCGCCGTCGTTCAGGAAGCGCAGGGCCGCGGTGATCTTCGGGCCCATGCTGCCCGGCGGGAACTGCCCCTCCGCGAGGTGACGCTCGGCCTCCTCGGGCGTGAGCCGGTGCGCCGGCCGCTGGTCGGGGGTGCCGAAGTCCAGGAGCACGCAGTCCACCCCGGTGAGCAGGTAGAGCTCGCTGGCCCCGACGGCGGTCGCGAGCGCCGCCGCGGCGAGGTCCTTGTCGATCACGGCGTCGATCCCGGTCATCGCGCCGTCCGGTCCGACGCTGACCGCGACGCCGCCGCCGCCGGCCGCGAGCACCACGTGTCCGGCCTGGAGCAGGGTGCGGACGGCGCCCATCTCGATGATCCGGGCCGGCCGCGGCGAGGCGACGACGCGGCGGTACCCACGACCGGAGTCCTCCACGACCTGCCAGCCGCGCTCACGGGCCAGCTCGTCCGCCCGCTCGCGGCTGAAGAACGGGCCGATCGGCTTCGTCGGGTGCTCGAAGGCCGGGTCCTGCGGGTCCACCCCGACGTGCGTCACCACACACGCAGCGGTGCCGGGGCCGCACTCACGGTCGACGGCCCGCACCAGGACGCTGCCGAGCTGCCCCTGCGTCATGGCGCAGAGCTGGTGCAGCGGCTGCGCGGGGACGGAGTGGGCCAGGGCGTCCTGTTGCAGCGCCAGGTTGCCCACCTGGGGGCCGTTACCGTGCACGACCGCGACCTGCCAGCCGGAGCGGACGAGTGCGGAAAGGCTGCCCGCCATCTCCGCCGCGTTGGCCTCGATCTCGGCCCAGGTGCCGTCCTGGTCGGCGGCCGTGAGGGCGTTGCCGCCCACGGCCACGACCGCGGTGGCCATGGTGGGCGCGGCGGTCATGGGGCCAGCACCGGTGGGGTGCGCCGGGACACCGGCTCGCATCGGATAGGAAACGACATGTCCAGCATAGTGAAGTCTTGGAGGGGTGAGCGCAATGACCGAACCGCATCAGATCGCTGACGACCCGTTCGCGGGCACACCCGCCGCCGCCGGCGATCCCGCGGCCGCCGGGGCGCCGGACGACGCCCCGGTGCCCACCCTCGTGGCGGCCTCCTGGCAGCAGGCGGAGGCGCAGCTCTACCCGGCCGTGACGGAGCGGCCGGACCTGTACCAGCGGATCGTCCTCCTGGTCCGCCGGACGGTCGATCGACTGCGCGAGCAGGGCCCCGCCACCAGCGCCCTGCTGGCGGCAGCCGACCGGGGAGGGGAACTGGTTGCCGACGTCGTGGCCCAGAGCGGGATCAGCGGCGCCGAGCTCGACCTCGACCTGGTCGCCCGCGCCGCACTGGCCATGCGCTACCGCGAGGTGCGCGGCGAGCAGTCCCTCCTGCGCCGGCTGCGGCTGATCGCCGACGCTCGCCACACGGGACGTTCGTGGGTCACCCTCGAGGAGGCGGGCCACCCCGAGGGTGACCCGTTCGTGCCCTACCACCGGCTGGAGGTCGAGGTGGCAACCGGTCGCGCCCTGCTGGTGGCAGCCAACGCCGACGATGACTTCCGTGACGTGCATCACACCGTGCAGCTCGTGCAGGTGGATCTGGACACCGGGATCGTGCAGGAGCCGCGGGCCGCGGAACCTTCCAGCACGTTCCCGGATGCCACCGCCCGGGAGGCGCACGCGAGCGCGGTGAAGGCCGCGCGGTGACGGCGCGACCGATCGGGTCTTGACAGAGACGGGCCTCACACCGAGTGTTTCCTTTAGTGAACGCGCCCCCTCGGCGCGACCGCCCGGAGGAAGGCCCCGCATGACCGTGACCGCAGACGCCCCGACCGCAGCGGCGCCCGCTCCCGCACTGTCGGCCGAGGAACTGGCCCAGCTGTTGACCGCGGTGCAGAGCGCGGGTCTGCGGGTCGAGGTCCCGCTCGACGCCCGCGCCGGTGGTGCGGGCCCGGCGGACGCCGGGATGCTCTACATCGAGGGCGTCCAGACAACCGTCCCGACCAGCGCCGCCTACGTGGCGGACTCGCCCTACGCCCTGCGCGGTGAGGACGACGGCAGCTGGGGGGTCTACCGCGACGGCGAGCGGCTGGCCGGCGCAGCGCTCGCCCCGCGGCCGAAGTACTACGACCTCACCACCGCCGACGGCATCCCCTACCACCAGATCGCCCTGCTGCACCTGGACTCCATGGCGAGCACCGTGCTGCAGACCTGCGCCTACTGGGGCAACGACGACCAGTGCCAGTTCTGCGGCATCGGCGTCACCCTGGCGGCCGGGCGCACCATCGCCAAGAAGACGCCTGCCATGCTGGCCGAGGTGGCGGTCGCGGCCCGGGACCTCGACGGCGCCGTCGACGCCACGCTGACCACCGGCAGCACGGCCACCCCCGACCGCGGCGCCATGTACGTGGGCCGCTGCGGCGAGGCGGTCAAGCAGGCCGCCGGCCTCCCCGTCCAGGTGCAGTTCGAGCCGCCGGCCGACCTCGACGTCATCGACCGGGTCGCCGACATGGGCATCGACTCCGTCGGCATCCACGTGGAGACCTTCGACCCGGCGGTGCTCGCTCGGGTGGCCCCGGGCAAGGCCCGCTGGGGCATCGAGGCCTACTTCTCCGCCTGGGAGCGAGCCGTCGCTGCGTTCGGATCGGGCCAGGTGTCGACCTACGTCATCCTCGGGATGGGCGAGGACGAACAGACCACCATCGACGGCTGCACACGAGCCATCGACATGGGGGTATACCCCTTCATCGTCCCGCTGCGGCCGGTGCCGGGCAGCCTCATGGAGGACCTCCTCCCCCCGCCACGGGAGGCCGTCGAGGCCGTGTACCGCAAGGTCGTCCCCTACCTGGCCAAGAAGGGCATGTCCTCCGCCGGGGTCGCTGCCGGGTGCGCGCGGTGCCAGGCCTGCTCCGGCATCGGGGCCTTCGAACGGATGGACGGTGGGATCAGTGACGGACGTCGATCTCTCCCGCTCTTCGCCGACCACTGAGGAGACGCTCGCCTGCCGGCCCGCCCGCGGGCCGGTCGAGCTCGCCGCCCACCACGAGATCCGCCGCGCCGTGTTCGTGGCCGAACAGCGGCTCTTCGCCGTCGACGACCGTGACGAGCACGACGAGGACCCGGCGACCGTGCACGTCCTCGGCTTCGTGCACGGGGAACCAGCCGGCACGGTGCGGCTGTACCCGCTGGGCGGCACCCTCTGGAAGGGGGACCGGCTCGCGGTCCTGCCCGAGCACCGCCGCTCGCACATCGGCGGGCCGTTGGTGCGACTCGCGGTCACCCTCGCCGGTGAGCGCGGCGGCAGCCGGATGGACGCCCAGGTGCAGGCCCCGAACGTGCGGTTCTTCGTGCACCTGGGATGGTCGCCCGTCGGTGAGCCCGCCGACCATGTCGGCGTGCTGCACCAGCGGATGACGATCCCGCTGGCGCAGCGGTGAGCACCGCCGCGCAGCGGATCGAGGACTCAGCGCCGCAGGTTCGTCACGCCCTCGGTCGTCAGGTCGAAGACGGTCACCTGGTCGCCCGACTGCGCGAGCCGGACCTGGCCGCTCTGGTCGAGCTCACCGATCGACTGCGCCGTCAGGCCCCGCTCGCGGAACCCCGCGAGGCACGTCTCGACCTGATCCGCCGGGCAGGTCAGCAGGAAGGCGAACGCCGGGAAGCAGCCCAGCCAGTCGGCGAGCGGCACCCCTTCCGGGACCGGCAGTGCGTCGAGGTCGACGGTCACGCCGAGCCGGCGCGGCTCCAGCAGCATCGCCAGCGAGCCCACCAGGCCGGCCATGCTGACGTCCTTCGCCGCCACCGCGGCACCGCTCGCGGCGAGGTCGGCCAGCAGGCGCACGTCCCCGGCCATCCGCTGGCCCCGCTCCTGGAAGGATGGGAAGAACAGGAAGTCCGGACGCATCGCCCCCTCCAGGCAGC